>JANWVW010000060.1 GCA_025056095.1 Bacteroidia bacterium | reverse complement strand
CTTAATCAGCCTCATAACCACTACAATATTAAAAACCTGATGTGCGAACATCTCGTAGATATAATACAAAAGCACCTTACATTTGTCGCAGACGTGAATCCAAAAGAAGATGACAAGAACTTTGTTCAGACTGTAAAGTATTATCAGATTTCCTCATTCAAAAATATAGATGGTGCAAATTTTTATTTCATATTCAAGCTGTACAAAGAAGACCAGAGAAGCAATAGGATAAGGTTTTATTCTGTTTCACAAAATCCCCCTAAATAACACAAATAAATGTGGCTACCAACAATTTCGTTCCGTGGAACAACCCACGAGTTTCTTTGGTAGCCAAATCTTGTTGCAAATATACAACCATTTTCTAAACTACGCAAGTATTATGAGCGAAAAAATACGAAAAGCCATTCAGATAATAGCAGGAACGCATATCAAAGCAATTAAAACTTTTACTGCAACTGTGTTGCAGATACATGACAATTATACTATCACTGCTCAAAGTGGTTCAGACGTGCCTGTTGTGGCAAGATTAAAAGCCGTGCTAGAAGTAGAAAATAGCGAAGGTTTTATCCTCATTCCTGCCCAAAATAGCCAAGTGATTATCACCGAGCTTGACCTAAACGACTATACAGTGATAGGTTACAGTGCTGTAGATAAAATAGTACTTAAAACCGAAAACATACAAATACAGATGGATAAGAACGGTATTGTGTTCAATGAAGGTAGCTTTGGCGGTTTGATTAAGATAGAGGAACTTAAAAACGAATTAGACAAGATTAACCAAATTTTACAAGCGATTATGACCGTCTTGCAAGGCACGCCGATTGCCGAACCTGGCAACGGTAGTCCTAGTGCTTTACAAGCTGCTTTGTCAGCCGCTTTGGCAGGTAAGGTATTACCTACGTATATGAACATAGAAAACAACAAGGTAAAACATTAGTTATGGATATATTGATTAACTCAAACAGTGAATTGCGTATAGAAAACGGCGATTTTGTACTTGGAAACGCCAACGAGCAGAATTTGCATTTACTTATGCTTACAGGTGCGGGGCACTGGAAGCATGCTCCCACAACGGGCATAATGGTCAGCAGAATGCTATTAGATGAACAGAGTTTTCCGTACATACGTTTGGCTATTAAAAAAGGCTTGGAAAATGACGGCGCCACTGTAAAAAAAATAAGCATCAACAGCAGTGGAGTGGTAGCTATTGATGCACAATGGGAATGAGGTAGGTTTTTTTGGGCGTGCCCCTTGTGGGCATGAGCGCAAGCGAATGCCCACAAGGGCACGCCCAAAATAATCTAATCAAAGATTCCTTAACCAAAAATTGGTCATCATTTTGTAAAGATGGTAACGAGTATTACCGCCATAAATTCCATGATTCCGATTGGGATAACAAAAACTTTCAAACTGCACATTTGCTTTAATCAGTGCATCTATAAAGTCCATTGCGTTTTGAAAATGAACATTGTCATCTGCTGTACCGTGAATGATGAGGTATTTGCCTTTCATCTTACTTGCGTGAGTAATAGGAGAATTTTCATCATATCCCGCGGGATTGAGTTGGGGCGTTTGTAAAAAGCGTTCTGTATAAATGGTATCATAATAGCGCCAATTAGTTACAGGTGCCACAGCAATACCTGCTTTGAAATAGTCTGCTCCCTTAGTCATGCATAATGAAGTTAAGTATCCTCCAAAACTCCAGCCCCATATTCCTATACGCCTGCTATCTACCCAAGATTGATTAGCTAAATACTTGGCTACTTCTATTTGGTCTTCGCACTCTAATTTGCCTAAATTTTTGTAAGTGGCTTTTTTGAAAGCACTTCCTCGCCCATCTGTACCTCGGTTGTCCACAGATACGACTACATAGCCCCTCTGCACCAAAGTTTGATACCAAAAAAAGTCAAAACCGTCATACAAGTTTTCCACAGTTTGATTGCCTGGTCCACCATAAACAAACATAATGACAGGATATTTTTTGGATATGTCAAAATTTTTAGGTTTTATCATCCATCCATTGAGTTGTACATTTTGCGTAGTAGTAAAGGTAAAGAACTCTTTTAATGAAAAACTGTATTCTTGCAAACGCTTACGCAGCTCTTCATTGTCTTCTAATACACGAACCACCGCACCCTCCGAAGTGTGCAAAGTGGCTCTTAAAGGACTGTCCACAGCACTATGCATTAAAATGTAATACTGACCATCTCTACTCACATTAACACTGTGCGTGCCTGCTTGCATAGAAAGTTGGACTTTATTTTTGCCTTCAAAGTCTATTCTAAACAAATGTCTTTCTAATGGACTTACTTCAGCAGAAATGTAATATATCCACTTTCTTTTTTCATCTACAAATGCAAGTTGAGTAATATCCCCTTTGTTGTCGGTTATTCTGCGTATAAGATTACCTTGCATGTCATATAAATACAATTGGATATAGCCATCTCGCTCCGAAGCCCAAATGAACTCTTTGCCATTATCTAAAAAGTGTAAAAAGTCTGTGCTGTTAAGGTCTATATAAGTGTCTGCTTTTTCTTGTAAAAGCAATGTAGATTTACCTGTTTTAGGATTGGCAATGTATAAATTAATCTCATTTTGAAGGCGATTCAAGCGTAAAAAAGCAACTTGATTATCTTTTGTCCAATATATGCGAGGAATGTAGATATCTGTTTCTTTACCTGTATCTATTTGAGTTAGTTTTTTGGACTTGACATCATACACCCATACCGATACTTCAGAATTGTTTTCTCCTGCTTTAGGGTATTTGAATTTGTACTCTTCGGGATAAAGTTTGCCCCATATTGTCATTGAAAACTCTTTCACTTTGCGCTCATCAAAACGGATAAAAGCAATTTTTTGCCCATCATTTGACCATTCAAAAGCTTTGGACATACTGAACTCCTCTTCATAAACCCAGTCAGCACTTCCGTTGATAATTTCATTTTTTTTGCCATCTTTGGTAACTTGAATTTCTTTATCATCGGTCAAGTCTTTGATGTACAGATTGTTCTCTCTAACAAAAGCTACCATTTGACCATCAGGCGAAAAAGTAGCGTGCATTTGCTTGCCATTTTTAGATAAAGGCGTAGCTTTTTGAGTTTTGAGGTCTATGATGTAAAAATTATATTTCATAGAACGCCGATAAATACGCTCCGATTGAGTACCTACTAAAATTTTACTTTCATCATTGTTGAACGTGTAGTTCTCAATTTGTAGCATGGCTTCGTTTTTATACACATCTTCTACCTTATTTCCTGTTGTAACTTCATATTTAGCAATTATTCCACCTTCTAATAAATCTGTGTAATACTTACTGTTTTTCATCCAGTTGAGGTTATTTGGGCGTTTTTGAACGAAGGTGTATTTCAACCACACTTCTTCTAAGGTTACTTCTTTATTCCCATTTTGTGAGAAGGTGCTTTGCACTACTAAACATGCCAAAACAAACAGAGTACATGTTTTTTTTCTCATACCACAAAGGTAATAACAAACTACTTTTTGAAAAATGTATTGCTAAGCAATGAATAAACATTTAATTTTACTTCATCGCAACTATTCAAACTAAAAGCATGTTTAGCAAGTTATGAAAGTAGGTATTGTTTGTTATCCTACTTATGGGGGCAGCGGAGTAGTAGCCACTGAACTGGGTAAGGCTTTAGCCGAAAAAGGGCATGAAGTTCATTTTATTACCTACGACAGACCTGTACGCTTAGAAGACTTTTTTTGTACGCACATTTATTACCATGAGGTCAATGTAAATGCTTATCCACTTTTTGACTACAAACCCTACGAAACTGCCCTTTCTAGCAGGATTGTAGACGTAGTAAAATTTCAAAAATTAGACATTTTGCACGTGCATTATGCTATACCTCATGCTGCTTGTGCTTATATCGCGCAGCAAATTCTCAAAAGTATTGGGATATACATTCCTTTTATTACCACTTTGCACGGCACTGATATCACCATAGTAGGTCGTGATGCTTCCGTAGAACCTGTAGTTACGTTTAGCATTTTACAGTCTGATAGTGTAACTGCTGTTTCTCATTTCTTGAAGCAAAGTACTTACCAAAACTTTCCTCACACTCAAACTAAACCTATTGAAGTCATTTACAATTTTGTGGATACAAAGCGGTTTTACCGTAAGAAGTTAGACCATTTCAAAAAAGCCATTGCACCGCATAATGAACCTATTATTACCCATTCGTCAAATTTTAGAAAGGTCAAAAATGTGGATGACATTGTTCGAGCTTTTGACCTTATTCGTAAGCAGATGCCAGCCAAGCTTTTACTTATTGGCGATGGACCTGAAAGAACGAATATAGAGCACTTGTGCAGAGAGTTAGGAAACTGTGGGGATATTCGTTTTTTAGGTAAGCAAGATGCTATTGAAGACATTTTGTCTATCAGTGATTTATTCTTGCTGCCTTCTAGTGCGGAAAGTTTTGGACTTGCAGCTTTGGAAGCAATGGCTTGTGGTGTACCTGTGGTAGCTACGCGCATCGGTGGAATACCTGAATTAGTCCAACATGGTGAAACAGGTTATCTTATTCAGGAGCATGATATTGAGCAGTTAGCGCAAAGGAGTTTAGAAATTTTACAGAATCCTGCTTTACATCAAGCATTTAGTAAGAATGCATATCAAAGGGCGTTAGTTTTTGACAAAGAAAAAATTGTCGTGCATTACGAAAGGTTGTATGAAAGTGTATTAGAGAAAGTGGCGTGTTCGAATTTGTAGGGAACGAATTTTTTATTATCAATGAATTTTGAATTATTTTTTTGGGCGTGCCCTTGTGGGCATTTCGCTGCGCTCATGCCCACAAGGTCGGCGTGCTTCGGGCTACGCTCACGCTTCGGTGCTTCGCTTCGCTGCGCACCGTGCTGACGCACGCCCTTCGCATGCCTCACGCAAGGGATCTCTGAAACCCTCGTTTCTCTGTAATTTATGCAAGGCTTTAGCTTGTAAGTGGTTGTACTTCAAGCTTAAACAAGGTAAAGACATAACTGCTTATGTCATTTGCGTGAGGGGCATGGAGCATGCCGTTAGGCAGTACGAAGCGTTAGCGAAGTACCGAAGCGAAGCGCAGTGCGGAATGCCCCGACCCTTGCGTCAGCAAGGGGCACGCCCAAAAAAATAAACTTAGTTCATCAAATCAAATTATATGCAATACAACCCCAACTTTTAACATTCATTTACGTAGTTGGTAAATCCGCTCTATAATTTCTACCACTTTAAGCCCTTCTAACGCATTAGTAGTGGGCTGCGCTAAACCTTGTATAGTTTTTATTACATTATCAATGACAAAGCTGTGGTTGGCAGCACTACCTTTGTAAGACCCATAATCATTAGGTGGATTGCTGGGAGGTAACACAGGCATAACATAATCTTTAATATGGCAGTACTCGACTTTTTCCATATATTGCCCTCCTACTTTAATACTTCCCCGCTCACCAATAATAGTAATACTGCTCTCCATGTTCTTATCCCAAACTGCTGTAGAATAGTTGATAGACCCTATTCCACCATTGATAAACTCAAACTGAACCACCCCGGAATCATCCTCTAATTCTGTATTATGCTGATGAGCAAAGTTCTTAAAATGCGCTTGAATGTTCGTTATATCACCGAATAGCCAGTACATAATATCAATAAAATGACTGAACTGTGTGTATAGCACACCGCCATCTAGTTCTTTTGAACCTTTCCAAGAACCTTTTTTATAGTACCTGTCATCTCTATTCCAATAGCAGTTGATTTGAACCATATAGATTTTGCCTAATATCCCCTGCTGAACCACTGATTTAAGCCACACCGCAGGAGGACTATACCTATTCTGCATAACACAAAATACTTGCTTGTGCACTTGTAGAGCCTTGTAAATTACTTCCTCACAAGATTTTTTAGTAAGCCCCATAGGTTTTTCGCAAACTACATGTTTTTTGTAGTTCAAAGCGAGTATTGAGTGTAGAGTATGAAGTCCATTTGGTGTACACACACAAACTACATCTATGTCTAAACCTGCGTTTAACATATCCTCTGCACTTTCAAAAAAGGGAACTTTATATTTTGTTTCTATCTCGGTTTTTAGAGTAGTGTTGATATCTGTACAGGCTACCAACTTAGCTTCGGGATGGGCAGTAATACTTTCTGCATGCCGATTTCCAATATAACCACAACCAATGATAGCAAAATTTACTACGTTTTTCATAAGTGTGCTTGCAAAAGTATTAAAAATTATCTCTTATCTTTGCAAACTAACAGTACGTAACTTTTTATTTTGAGATATAAACTTACTTTTTTATTAGACTAAAATGTACATTGAAACTATTTTTGTATTTTCCTTGTAGATATGTTTAAGTTTAAAAAGTAGTTTTATATTAACGTACGACTGTCTAACTATATATGCTAGACATTGTCCTGCATCATAAATTTCAAAGCATATTTAAAAAAAATTTGTTTTGCAAAAAGAAAATCTATATATTTGCAGAGCGTTTGCTTCACGTAGTGTAAAATTATATAAAACTAAAAGTACAACTTATGAACAGCAGCGTAAATAATCCGACTAAAACGTTTATTCGTTTTGTTAAGCACTTAATCAGTGCTGTGGAAAAACAAGAAGAAGTGTTTGAGCAAGAAACCGGGTTCAAGTACAATGAGGTAGCTATTTTAGACTACTTACTAAAAGAAGGGGAGCAGCCCATCACTCAAACTGCTTTGAAGTTCAATATTATGCCCTCTCAAATGACCTTTGTTGTAGATAGAATGGAAATAGCAGGTTATGTCAATCGTAGACGTAAGCCTGAAAACCGCCGTACTATCTATTTAGTAGCCACAGACAAAGCTCTTAACTTGGTAAAAAACTACGAACAAAGCTACACTAAAATTATGGATGAAATGCTAGGTAACCTTAGTAGCAAAGACAGAGCCACTTTATTAGAGCTACTAGATATGATTGCGAATAAAAAATAATCTTTTTGCTCATCACGCACTTTTTGCAGAGAAGGGAGAAATAAAAACTCCCTTCTCTTTGTTTTTTACATGATATTAAAACCTACTCCAAGCTGTAAAAGGTACAAATGTGCATTTTCAAAATATTTTGCGTAAGTAGCATTAGCAATACCAACTATCATCAATCCTGGACCATTGTACAAAGCTTGATAGTATGAAGCACTTATTTCTGTTCTTTGGCTGTATAAGCGAGTAAGTTGCGGAGAGTTACGAATTTCCACAAATATTCTTTTAGTATCTTCATCGTCAAAATAATAATTTGCCCCAATAGCTACCTCAAAGAAGCTTTTGGTACTTTTAGCATTATAGATGACCGTTATAGCCCCCAAGGAATCTCTTTTACTATTTCTTTCATCTATCACTACACCTAACCCTGTTTGTAAGCGAATTCTTTTAGTATTCAAAAAGTTAAACGAGATAATTTGCCAATCGTATGTTTTGTAAGAGTCCCAAAACCCGTTACTATTTCTGTAGTCTGTAAAGGTAGCCCATTCACTGTACATAGCTTTATAGCGAAAGTCCATAGCAAAAAGACCAATATTAAATCTAGCACGGGGCTGCAGAGTAAATCTTGGGCTTTGGTTGCTAGCGATTCCCCCTAATAAAAGTTGTGTTTCTAGAGAGATTATTCGGTTTATACCTTCATTTCTTTTTTTGTCAAAAGCCCTTCTTTCATAATCTAAAATCATTTTGAAAAACTGATAAGTACAATAATCACTACCTATTTGGCATCCTGTACCGCATCCTGTACCTGCACATACACTAATAACCGCACCTACTTGTCCCAAGCATACTTTTACGTAAAATTCTAAACATAATAGGACAAGAATAATACCTCTGGGCATAATGCAAAGTTATACAAATAAATTGAGTTTCAAAAGTAAGGATTGAAACTAATCTTTAACTTTGCGATAAATGATACATTTAGAAGACGTACAACACTTAACTAACATTGAGATTATTGCTCGTCAAATTGTAGAAGGATTTATTACAGGTTTGCATAAAAGTCCTTATCATGGTTTTTCTGTGGAATTTGCCGAACACAGGCTTTACAACACAGGTGAAAGCACTAAAAATATTGATTGGAAAGTATATGGTCGCACAGAAAAGCTGTTTGTTAAAAAATTTGAAGAAGAAACTAATCTACGTTGCCAAGTAGTTTTAGACATCAGTCGTTCTATGCGTTATCCCAAAGGTGAGCGAAATAAACTTCGGTACAGTGCTTATTTAGCTGCTAGTCTAATGTATTTATTAGTCAGGCAAAGAGATGCGGTTGGGTTAACATTATTTGACCAAGAAATTGTCTTTCATACTTATCAAAAATCCACTTATACTCATTTACGCAATCTATTCCTAAAAATAGACCAAGCTTTGCAAATGTCGGCGCATGAAGTACGTACTCACGCTAGTGCAGTTTTGCACCAAATTGCAGAAAAAATACATCGCCGTGCAATGGTAGTTATTATTTCTGATCTATTTGACAATGTAAGTCAAGGTACAGAGCTTTTTACTGCATTAAAACATCTTAAACACAATAAGCATGACGTAGTTATCTTTCATGTATTAGATAAAAAAACGGAACTGGACTTTGAATTTCACACAGGTCAAATTATCTTTAAGGATATTGAAACAGGTCAGGAAATAAA
The DNA here is from genome assembly GCA_025056095.1 of Bacteroidia bacterium. NCBI lineage: Bacteria > Pseudomonadati > Bacteroidota > Bacteroidia > Bacteroidia bacterium. The sequence continues at coordinate 4,795 of JANWVW010000060.1, read as the reverse complement.
AGTACAAACTAACCAAGTTAAAGAGGCTTACAGGGCTGCTATACAAGAGTACAAGCAAAAGTTAATGTATAAATGTGGTGAGTATCAAATTGATTTTAATTCAATAGACATAGCAGAACCTTTCGAAAACGTGCTACGCCGTTTTTTAGTCAAACGAACCAAGTGGGGCTAAGACTTTTTCTACTTAGTCTTCCAAAATAAAAGTACATTCCTACCGCAGAAAGCAGTATAATAGCTCCCGAAAAAGGGCGATATTCCACTAAACCTTTTGCAAATAAGCCCGTTACAAAAGATTCTAAAAAACCTGCTATTACTAACCAAAAGGCACAAATAACAGCCATTTTTATAGCATCAAATCCATGTTTGCGAAATATATCTCTGCGCGTATAAGTCCCAGGAAACAACACTTTCCAACCTAACATGAACCCAATTCCACAACCAAAGACAACCATTGTCAGTTCAATCGTGCCATGTACCATTATAGTAAACCAAAAGTCTGTAATAATCCCATGTCTGTAAAAAATATGAAAAAAGCATCCTATCATAATTGCATTATGTATTAAAAGGTACAGTGTCCCTAAGCAAGCTGTCAAACCTAAAATGAAACCTTTCAAAAGTACAGCAATATTATTAAACATGATTTGGGCAAAGGTTGAAAGCTTGTAATTGTCTGCATATACATTAAAAGGCTTTTTATTTTTGATATTTTTTTCTGTCATTTGAACATATTCAGCAGTTAAAATGCGTTTTTCGTAGTTTTTATTAAATGTACATGCCCAAAAACCTAACGCCGCAAATACCATAAAAATAGCCCCAGATATCCATAAATAAACTCTGTATATTCTAAACAATTGCGGACCCGAGTATAAAAAAAACTGCTTAATCTTGAACCAACTTAATCTTGGGATTTGATAAATAACTCCGTGAGCCTCACTAATTAAGCGACCTAAATACAATGTAATGCGCTCATTGGGAAAGTTAGCTACGGCGTATGCATAATCTGCGGTAGTAGCACGGTACAAGTGTGTCAGCTCTTGAATTTCAACTTCATTCAGTTCAATTCTGGAATTAGCTTTTTGAGTGAGTTCCTCTAATTTAATCCAATCTGCTCTGCGCTTTTCTAAAAATTGAACAAAATTCATGGTTGTACAAAAATATCAATTTTATGAGTGTATTTGTCATTTTATTTTATAGCTTTGTACCAATGCTTGTAGATAATTCTACTGACCTTGCACAGGAGCTATCTCTGAAAAAGCAGCAGCTGGACACGCTGTTAGAAATGGTACAGATGCTTAACCAAAAAGTAATCAAAGAAAGTCCCGAGCAGTTAGTTCGTATCTTTGAGCTCTGCTTGAGAGCATACTTCGGAGTAGAAAAAGTTTGTCTTATTCTCAAACAAAACCAAAAATGGACTTGTCCGATTATCTACGGATTTAACAAGGACAAACAAGAAATAGAGAATTTTACTTCAAGCCATCTAAATTTATCGTCTTTGCAAGCCTTTTTAAATGCAGAAAACTTAATTACTCTTTCTAACGCTACGGAACATGATGCTGCAATATTTGTTTCTCAAAAAGATATTCCCACACATTTGAAAGAAAGCAATCTTACTTTTGTCAAAACTTTGTTTAATATACTCCTTTCAAAATTAGCACTGAAAGAGTTAATCACTCAACAAATTGAACAAGAAGCTCTTAAAAGAGAACTACGAGTAGCAGGTAGTATCCAAAAGAATATATTGCCCAGATTCCTACCTAACACTTCTACGTTAGCCATATCTGCTTTTAATCAGCCTTATATTTATGTAAGTGGTGATTTTTATGATGTTGTTGCTTATACAGAGCATGAGTACTACATTATTATTGCGGACGTAGCAGGAAAAGGCATTTCTGCGGCGATTATGATGGCTAACTTACAAGCTATCTTGCGGTCTTTCATTACTGCTCATGCTTCGCTTTCTAACATTGTAAAAAACTTAAATAGACTTATCATAGAGCTTAGCAACCATGAGCGTTTTTTGAGCTTGTTTATTGCTAAACTAGATTTACGTAAAAAAGAACTTTACTACATCAATTGTGGGCATCCTTATCCCATACTCAAAATGGGAAAAAAAATTAAACTTCTACAAAAAGGAACTACTGTTTTAGGTTCTTTTACAGAACTTACCATTCAAACAGGTAGAGAAAAATTACAAGAATCTAGCTTTTTGGTACTTTACACAGATGGAATTAGCGAAGCGCTCAACACTCAACAAAAAATGTATGAGATAGAAAACTTAATAACCGTAGTCAAAAACTACAATGGTCCGAATAATCCTGAATTACTCAAACAAACCATATTGGCAGATTGGAATAATTTTCAAAATGAATGCAAACCTAACGATGATGCAACCTTATTAGTTTGTTGTATTCAGGTGTAAAAGTGTAAAGCCATTATTTTTTAGTTATCTCTTGTAGCATAGACAGCGCACACCTTTGCGACGCGCCTGCCTGACCAAGCTTTTTTCGTAGTTCCAAAAAATCATTTTGCATTTTTGCTCTGTATGAACTATCAGTTAGCTTGTGCAGGGCTTGAATTAAGTTTGTTGTGTTACATTCTTTTTGTATCAATTCAGGTACAACAGCTTTATCCATGATAAGATTGACGATAGAAATATACTTTATCATTTTTTTGTTAATTAAGCGTTTACCAATTTGATAGGAAAGCCAACTTCCTTTGTACACAACTACTTCGGGCACATTAAATAAAGCCGTTTCTAAAGTAGAGGTCCCTGATTTGACGATTGCTATGTATGCATGCGCTAAAACTTGGTACGTTTGACCTTGTATAACAGGCACATTCAAGGTTGGAGACACAAATTCTTGGATATAGTTTTTATCCACAGTGTTAGCGGCAGCAATTACAAACTGATATTCTGGAAATTTACTTACTATACTCAAAAGCGTAGGCAGCATGTTTTTTATTTCTTGTTTGCGGCTACCAGGCAAAATAGCTACAATAGGCTTTTGGGAAAGTTGATACTCTTGCCTAAAATTTGGATTAACTTCAAATTCACACAAAGCATCTAAAAGAGGATGACCTACAAATTCCACCTCAATATTTGCTTCTCTTTTGTAAAACTCTTTTTCAAATGGAAAAATAACGTACATTTTATGGACATATTTTTGGATAATTTTAATTCTACCTTTTTTCCATGCCCATAACTGTGGGCTGATGTAGTACAAAACTTTTATACCATGTTGATAAGCAAATTTAGCCATACGTAAGTTAAATCCTGGATAGTCAATTAAGATAATAGCATCAGGGCGATGTTTAAGCAACATTTGTTGAGTGTCCTGTATCATTTTTTGAATAGTTTTTATGTTTTTAGCTACTTCCCAAAACCCCATAAAATTAGTTTGAGTAATATGCCGAATAGGTTCTAAACCTTGAGCAATCATCTTATCCCCACCTATGCCTACAAAATGAAGGTCATTGTGTAAAGTACGCATAGCGCGCATAAGGTTGCTACCGTGTAAATCTCCCGATGCCTCCCCTGCAATAATGGCTATTTTCATAATACAAAAGTACAAGGTTTGTACAACTAAGTCCTGTATGACAGATTATTTTTTCTTTTATTTTCTTATAAAGTGTACTTTTGCGCATAAATGAATGCTAACTCGTACTGTATTCTAATGGCAGGGGGCATAGGTAGCCGTTTTTGGCCCATGAGCAGAAATCACCACCCCAAACAATTTTTAGACATACTCAATATAGGTAAAACGCTTTTACAGCAAACTTTTGAACGTGTTCAACTTCATACTTCTCTTTCTAACATTTACATTGTTACTCATCGCAGCTACTTGGATTTAGTAACCCAACAAATTCCCCAGATTCCCAAAGAACAAATTTTATTAGAACCTTTTGGTAGAAACACAGCACCTTGCGCAGCTTATGGTCTGTTCAAGATTAACAAAAAAAATCCTGATGCAAATGTTGTCATTTGCCCTGCTGACCACCTCATTACTAACGAACAAAAGTACGCACAAACTATTATTAAAGCCCTAGAATTGGCTGAAAAAAAACCTTACTTAATTACAATGGGCATACAGCCCACTCATCCCAATACAGGATATGGTTACATACAATATATTCAAAAACAAAGCAATGAGGGAGCCTTCAAAGTAAAAACCTTTACCGAAAAACCTAACATAGAATTAGCCAAAACATTTGTTCAATCAGGAGACTTTTTATGGAATAGTGGAATTTTTATCGCAAGTGTATCTACTTGGTTACAAGCCTTCAAACAGTACCTTCCTGAAATGCATAGCAGTTTTGAAAGTATATCCCACAAATTAGGAACGCAATTAGAACCTCAACTTATATATGATGTTTATCAACACTGTTTGAACATCTCGATTGATAATGGCATCATGGAGCATGCGGATAATGTGTATGTAATTCCTGTGGACTTTGGTTGGAGTGATTTAGGTACTTGGAACGCTTTGCATGAACACCTTCCCCAAGATAGTCAAAAAAACACAGTGATAGGAAATGTGATGCTGTACAATACGCAAAACACGTTAGTATGCACTAACCGTAAAGAAAGACTGATAGTCGTAGAAGGGCTGAAAGACATGTTAGTTATAGAATATGACAATGCGATATTGATATGTCCAAAATCTGCGGAGCAACACATAAGACACATTGTCAATGATCTTAAATCTTTGAACAAAACGGACTATATTTAATTTTGTTTATTTTTTGGGCGTGCCCCTTGCTGACGCAAGGGTCGGGGCATTCCGCACTACGCTTC
>JANWVW010000059.1 GCA_025056095.1 Bacteroidia bacterium | reverse complement strand
GAGCATGCCGTTGGGCAGTACGAAGCGTAGCGAAGTACCGAAGCGAAGCGCAGTGCGGAATGCCCCGACCCTTGCGTCAGCAAGGGGCACGCCCAAAAAAATTCCTTCTAAGTTTTTTTACCGCAAGTACATGAAACTAATTTTATTTTTTGATACCTTTATTGATATATGATACAAGCAATCAAAAACTTTATTGTAGGCACTGATTTAGAGCAATTAAAGTTGCTCAGCATTATCGCAGAAAAAACAGACAACGCCATCATCATTACTGACGCTAATGGGTTAATAATCTGGGTCAATCAAGGATTTACACGTATAAGCGGCTATACTTTAGAAGAAGTCAAAGGAAAAAAACCTGGACATATTTTACAAGGAAAAGACACGGATCCTAAAACCGTTGAACGCATACGAAATAAGCTAAAAGAAAAAGTGTCTTTTAGAGAAGAAATTCTAAACTACCACAAGAACGGTACACCGTATTGGATACAAATCCATATCACCCCTGTATTTAACGAAAAACAAGAACTCACTCATTTTATTGCTTTTGAGTTAGATATCACAAAAGAGAAAGAGGAAGCATTAGAAAAAGAAGAGCTTTTACGCTCTATAAAGGCTAAAAACGATGAGCTACAAGCTACAGAGGAAGAGCTCAAATCTGCTTTTGAGGAAGTTAATGCCCTCAATGAAGACTTGAAACACAAGACAGAAATATTAGAAAGCAATTTGTTAGCACTACAAAAAGCTCAAGAGCAAATTAAAATGCTCTCTTTAGTAGCTACTTATACAGATAATGCAGTAATTATCACAGACAAATATGGAAAAGTTGAATGGGTCAATCCTGGATTTACTCGCATATCAGGTTACACATTAGAAGAGATAAAAGGAAAAAAACCAGGTGAGGTTTTACAAGGTAAAGATACAGATCCAAACACTGTACAACGCATAAGAGAAAAATTACCTTTAAAAATATCTTTTCAAGAAGAAATACTTAACTACACAAAAGATGGGCGACCTTATTGGCTAAATTTAAGCATAACCCCCATTCTCAACGAAGTAGGCGAAATTGATAAATTTATTGCCATTGAAATGGACATAACTCAGCGCAAACAACAAGAACAACAACTTTTAGAACGCACTAAGGACATAGAGCAAAGTCTACAATATGCCCAACATATTCAAAAAGCCTTGTTGCCAGATATTAGTGCTTTACGGTCTATTTATTCAGCAGTTAGTATTCTATTTCAACCTAAGGAAGCTGTAGGTGGAGACTTCTATTGGTTTGAACACCACAAAAATACCAGCTATTTAGTTTTGGCAGACTGCACAGGACATGGTATACCTGGTGCTCTATTAGCCATGTACTTTCAACAATTTTTGAACACATTAGCCATTAAGTACATAGATGAACCGCTCAATATCAAAATATCAGCCTTGAACCGAGCTATTGAAAAATTACAATACGAACATCACATCAATGAATCATTTGAAATGAGCGTTTTAATTACTAACAATAATGAAATTACTCTCTTTACTACTCAATCACAGCCTATACTCATTCAAAAAACCAATGGAACGATTGAAATTTTGAAATCCAACAACTACATTGGTAATCATCCGCTCAAATCTGACAATCCCATTGAGTACAGCGAATTTTCTAAAAATGAAATCAAACGCGTATTTTTAATGAGTGATGGTATATTAGACCAATTCGGTGGTCCTGAAAATAAACGCTTCGGACTGCCGAGATTGAAAAGTATTATCGCAGCTAATCAAGAAAACGATCTAGACAACATTAAAAAAGAACTCTTGTTTGCACTAGAGCAATGGAAACAAAACCAACCCCAAACAGATGACTGGCTTTGGATTGGGATAGAAATTTAATTTTTCTTAATCCTTGATAATCATCAACCTAGCGTATTTTAATAATAAGGTTTTATTTCCTACCGCATTAAAAAAAACATGCGCTTTTAGATTATCACCTGTGCCATCTATAGCTGTAATCTTACCGCGCCCAAATTTCTCATGCCGTACTTGCATCCCTACACATAAATCCGCAGGGTTGCAAGGCGTAAAGTTATCTGCAGTTTCTTCTCCTTGAATATTATCAGCAGGCAAAAGTTTAACCTGAACTTGATGCAACCGTTTTTCTAAATACTGCTGATGATTTTTTTGATGACTCCGTATCAAGTGCGCTGCTTTTCCTTCAAAATGCAATAAATTAGGGTCAATTTCTTTAATGAAACGACTTACAGAAGAATCCGATACATTTCCATAACGATAGCGCTGCTCGGCATAAGAAAGATACAATCGATACTTAGCTCGTGTAACAGCCACATAAAACAATCTACGCTCCTCTTCTAATTCACTTCTGGAATTCAAGGAAGCTCTGCTTGGAAATAAGTCCTCTTCTACTCCTACCACAAATACCACCGGAAATTCTAATCCCTTTGCTGTGTGGATAGTCATCAAGGTTACGGCGTCTTCATCAGCTGCTAAATCAGCATTTGTAAGTAAAGCCACTTCCTGCAAAAAGAAAGACAGGCTTTTGTCTTCCTTCGTATCATCATCTACAAATGATTTAATTGCATTCAATAGCTCTTGTACATTTTCTACACGAGACACACCTTCGGGCGAAGAATCACTTTTTAGTTCCTTGAACAAACCGCACCCATGGGTAATATATTTAGCTGTTTCGTATGCATCATGGCAAGTATTGTACTCTCTGAAATTTTGAATCATTTGAGCAAACTCCTTAACAGCAGCACTACTCTTACTTTTATTAAGGTAAAACTCAATGTTATTTAGAACATGCCATAATGAATATCCTGTTTTACGAGAGACTTCTATTATTTTTTCTACGGTAGCGTCGCCTATTCCTCTTGTGGGATAGTTTATAATTCGTTTAAGGGCTACTTCGTCATTATCATTGAGTACTACTCTAAAATACGCAATTAGGTCTTTAATTTCCTTTCGCTCATAGAAAGACATTCCTCCAATTATCCGTGCAGGCAGACCTACTTTGCGCAAGGCTTCTTCAATTACCCTAGATTGTGCATTTGTACGGTACAGTACAGCAAAGTCTTTAAGAGCAAGATTTAGTTCATATCTTGTAGAACGAATAATATCTGCTACACGATTAGCTTCATCCTGTTCTGTCAAAGCTCGGATAACAGTAACTTTCTCGCCTTCCTTGTTCTCCGTCCATACTACTTTGTGAATTTGGTCTTTATTTCTTCTTATGATATCGTTAGCTACGGCAAGTATGTTGGGAGTAGAGCGATAATTTTGTTCTAATTTTATGATTTTAGCATTGGGATAGTCTTTATTGAAATTGAGAATATTCTCAATGTTTGCTCCTCTAAATGAATAAATACTTTGAGCATCATCACCTACTACGGTCAAATTTTGGTACTTATGGGCTAAGTAACGAGTAATCATGTATTGTGCATGGTTAGTATCCTGATATTCATCTACTAAAATATACCGAAAACGGTTTTGATAGTATTCGAGTACCTCGGGATTATTTTTGAAAAGTTCTAGAGGTTTAAGCAGCAGGTCATCAAAATCCATTGCATTTGCTGCTTTGAGCCTTTGTTCGTATATTTTATAGACTTGAAAGGTTTTTTCTGACCATTCATCGCGCACATATTGCTCATATTCTGATGCTGTAATTAACATGTTTTTAGCCATAGAAACGCGATGATGGATATAAGACGGCTTGAATATTTTTTCATCAACTTTAAGCTCTTTGAGAATATTTTTAATCAAGCCTTGGGCATCCTCTTGGTCATAAATTGCAAAATCTCGCGTATAGCCTATTTTTTCAGCATGCATGCGAAGAATACGAGCAAAAATAGAGTGAAATGTTCCCATCCAAATACTTTGTGCTGAGGGTCCAACCATTTTTTCAATCCGCTCTCGCATTTCTTTGGCTGCTTTGTTCGTAAAAGTAAGCGCTAGTATATTAAAAGGCTCAACTCTTTTTTGGTGTTGATTAAAATATTTTAGCATGTAAGCAATACGACAAGTCAGTACATGCGTTTTACCCGAACCTGCCCCTGCAATAACCATTATAGGTCCATCCGTAGTTATGACAGCTTGCTTTTGCGCAGGATTGAGAGTATCTAAAAATTCCATATTCTAACTTTCCAAAGGTTGTACTACTACCTCAAAGTCTTCCACAATCAAGTTAGCTAAAAAAGATTTAGACATTTCCTCTACTTGTCTTTGTGCAGCTTCTTGGTTATCTGCTTCTAATATCACTTCAATGTTTTTACCTACTCGTACTTGGCTAACATTATGATGCCCTATATTCTTCAAACCTGCCTGCACAGCTTTACCTTGCGGATCTAATATATTTTTCAGCGGCATTACTTTAATTTGTGCAATAAACTTCATACTGCAATATTAGTTCTTTTTGCAGTAGGTTTGCTCAATAAACAAGCAAGAAATTTATAGTTTTAACCTCACAAAGTTATGAACTACTTGACACCTGACAGCCTTATCCTTCTTGATGATGGTACAGTCTATCATTTAGGACTTAAACCTGAACAAATAGCCAATAAAGTAATTTTAGTTGGCGACCCTCAAAGAGTAGCCAAAGTATCTCAACATTTTGACCGAATAGAATATATTACCCAGCGCAGAGAGTTTATTACGCACACAGGATATATAGGCAAAGAACGTCTTTCAGTGCTTTCTACGGGCATGGGAACAGATAATATTGACATTGTGCTCAATGAGTTAGATATTTTATGGAATGTAGATTGGCACAAACGTGAGCGTAAAAATTCGCTTGAACGTAAAATAATACTGCGCTTAGGCACTGCGGGGGGAGTGAATGAAAATATAGAAATAGGCGACGTAGTACTTTCTCATTACGCCATAGGTATGGATAATCTTGGACATTACTACCCTCGCCCTGATGAAGACTTACAAAAAGAGTTTGAACATATACTCAAACAGCAAACTCTAAATACTCCTTTTGTACCTTACTTCGTACAAGCAGATTCCGACTTTGCCACTTACATTTTGCAGCATACAAGTTGCCATGCAGGAATTACTATGACTAATCCAGGTTTTTATGCACCTCAAAATAGATTTTTGAGACAAGTAAGATATCCTTTACAATCTTTTGTAGAGATGATGACAAATTTTTCTTATCGTGGCAACAAAGTCCTCAATTGGGAAATGGAAACAGCAGGAATATTAGCTTTGTCTAATCATCTAGGTTTTACGGCAGCTTCGCTTTCAGTGATATTAGCGCATAGAAAGAAAAAGGTATTTGCAAAAAATTTTGAGGTATTTGTACAGCAGCTTATAGAAGCAGGTTTATCCATTATTACGACGTACTATTAAAGTATCAAAGCTAATTTTTTAGTTGATTTAGGTTATTTTTTGGGCGTATCCTTGCCCAAAAAATTAAAAATCAAATTTTTACATAGTTTCTTTGTTATGCAAAACAAAATAGACTTAATCTACAAAAGCAAGATAGGATTAAGCTAGCTCAGTCCATTTTACGAAAAAGGCATAAATTTACTATGCTTGAACAATAAGCAGACTAAACTCAAAAAGTATATAGTCATACCATTGTCTTTTTGAAAATGCAAAAAGCTTATTTGTAACATAAATAGTTAAGCCCTTCGTAGTATGGAAAGGTATTCGTACTTTTGTATAGGTATACTATTATGGCTGAAAAGAAAAAAGGTGCAGGTATCAATGCTTTGGTTCCTGATCCATTAGAGAACTCGGGGAAAATTCCACCGCATGCCACAGAGCTAGAGCAAGCAGTACTTGGTGCGTTGATGTTAGAAAAAGATGCTTTACTCAAAGTAAGTGATATCCTGCATCCAAACGTATTTTATGACGACAGACACAGTAAAATCTATGAAGCAATTGTAAGATTATCTCAGCGTTCAGAGCCTATTGATATTCTGACTGTTACAGAAGAGCTGCGTAAGCTAAACTATTTAGATGACGTAGGAGGTCCATACTATATTACAGAGCTTACAGCAAGGGTAGCTTCGGCAGCTAACATTGAATACCATGCTCGGATTATTGCACAAAAGTACATTGCTCGAGAAATGATAAGAGTTTCAGGTGAAATCATAAGAGATGCTTATGAAGATCAAAAAGATGTTTTTGAACAGCTGGACAAAGCGGAGCAAGAGTTTTTTAAGCTTTCTGAACTTAACTTTAAGAAAAATTATGCCCCTGTGGGTAATTTGGTTATTGAGGTTTTAGAGCAGATTGAAGAGCTTCGCAATCGCCCTGATGCATACTTGGGTATAGGTTCAGGCTTTGTAGCCTTAGATCGCATGACACAGGGTTTTCATAAGTCTGAACTTACTATTATAGCCGCACGTCCTTCTATGGGTAAGACCGCTTTTGTGCTTAGCGTAGCTCGTAATATGGCTGTACTATTCAAAAAAGCTGTGGCTATATTCAGCTTGGAAATGCCCGCACATGCCATAACGCAAAGACTTATTGCTGCTGAAACTGAAATAGATGCGCAAAAACTTCGTGCAGGTAAATTAGATCCTCATGAGCTAGATTTGCTTCATAAGAAAACTACTATCTTATCTAACGCTCCGATTATTATTGATGATACAGCTGCCCTTTCTATTGATGAACTTCGCAGCAAGTGCCGCCGATTAAAAGTAGAACGAAATATTGAATGTGTGATTATTGATTATTTACAACTCATGCACGTAGGCGATAGCTCCAAAAGCATGAACCGCGAACAAGAAATTGCTAAAATTTCTCGTTCTCTAAAAAACCTAGCAAAAGACTTGGATATTCCTGTAATAGCACTTTCACAACTTTCTCGCGGGGTAGAAAGTCGCCCTGATAAGCGCCCACAGCTAAGCGATTTACGTGAATCAGGAAGTATTGAACAGGATGCGGATGTAGTTATGTTTCTCTACCGCCCTGAATACTATGGCTTAGACATAGATCCTGAAACAGGTTTTTCGAATAAAAATGTTGCCGAAGTAATCATCGGCAAACAACGTAATGGACCTACGGGTAAAGTCCGATTGAAATTCTTAAATCAGTTCGTCAAATTCGTAAATGATGATGAAGAGTTAATGAGTACTGCTCTAATAGATAGTCTACAACCTTCTACTTCTTTTGATATACCTCAAGATACCAACAACACGGATGAAGTTCTTATTTTGCCCTCTAAAATCAATCAAAGGAATAATCTACAAGGTCCTAGTACGACAAGTACTACACCCCCAATAGATGAAGTACCTTTTTAAGCCATCTACTCTATTACATAGTCATAAAGCATGCGTGCTTGTACTCGTTTTTGGGCTTGCTTTATGGTACGAATAGCATTGTAAATTCCTATTTCTTTTGCTATTTCTGCTTTAACAATATCTTCTTTTTTACCTCTTCCCTTGTTGATAATTCTTTCAATAAAACTCACCTGCTCTGGATATTCAACAATTTTGTAATTTCCCTTAGTCAGTTTAGCCAGCTTTTCTGCTTCTTTTATAGCATCTGCTAATCCTCCAATTTGGTCTACTAATTTAATTTTAACGGCATCTTCTCCGCTCCATACACGACCTTGCCCGATAGAGTCTACTTCTGCTTTGGTAATACCGCGCCCTTCGGCTACACGAGTAATAAACGTTTCATAAACTCTATCTACTTGCTCTTGAATAATGTTTTTTTCTTGTTCAGTCATAGCTCGATAAGTAGCCCCTATATCGGAAAACTCTCCAATTTTAACTCCGTCATAAAATATACCTAATTTTTCATTATACAGTTTTTGAAAGTTAGGTATAAGTCCAAATACACCTATAGAACCTGTTATTGTATTAGGTTCAGCAAAAATTTTGTTTGCTGCGCAGCTAATGTAATATCCTCCTGATGCAGCTACATCGCCCATAGAAACAATTACAGGCTTTACCTTTTTGGTTAAAACAACCTCTCTCCAAATAACATCAGAAGCTAAGGCATCTCCACCTGGACTATTTACACGCAATACAACGGCTTTTACTCTATCATCTAATCGTGCTTCACGAATGGCGCTTGCAGTAGTTTCTGAACCAATTCTCTCGTCATCTCCTTCACCCGAACTAATCTCTCCCACACAATATACAATTGCTATTTTGTCTTTACCTTTTTCTTTTATTCCTACGCTGCTGGGCTTTACTCCGCTATATGTACCGAAAGAGACTTTTTTAACCTCATCTTTTTCTTTCAACCCTAATTTTTTACGTAATTCTTGCGTTACTTCATCTTCGTATACCAAAGCGTCTACTAATTTTTTTTCTAGGGCGTCTTTAGCTTTACGAATTCCCATGCTGTTTGCTATGTTCCATAGCTCTTCTTTGCTGATATTCCTACTTTTAGCTATGTTTTCCAAAAAGTTTTCCCATATATCACTTAAAAATTCACGAGTCATCATTTTATTTTCAGGGGACATGTCTTTGCGCAAGTAAGGTTCTACTGCACTCTTAAATTTACCATGGCGAATAGGTACAACCTCTATACCTAATTTTTCAGTCAAACCTTTGTAGAAGGCAATAGTAATGTTTAGACCATCTAATTCAAAATCACCCTCAGGATGTAAAAATATTTTATCCGCTGTACTGGCTAAATAATAATCTTTTTCACTATATCCCTCTGAATAAGCATAAATGAATTTACCTGACTTCTTAAAATCCAATAGTTCTTTCCGAATTGCTTCTAAGGTAGCCCATCCTGCTTGTACACCGTCATTGAGATTGAGGTAAATGCCTTTAATTCGTTTGTCTACAGCAGCCATGCGAATACACTTTACATAATCATTTAATCCATTTTTGCTGCTACCTAGCCTGCCCCCTAGTAGGCTTGCTCCGCTAAGAGGATTGTCTGTAGAACGTTCAGCAATGGGCTTTTCAAAAGTCAATTCTAATACACTGTTTTTTGCAATTTTTGCACTTGACTTTGATGATGATAGTACTGTGGCAAAGATAAAAACGGTTAATATTGAAAAAATGATAAGTGCAACTAACCCTGCTAATACAACTTTCCAGAACTTCATAAGACTTTTTGTTAAATAGCTGCAAATATACAATATGAAAAACTCATTTACCTTTTTTGTTATGACCAATGCAAGTTAAGTATGACAAAAGATAGAATTATCACTTACTCATAAAACCAATTAAGAGCGTAATAACTTGAAAAACAAAATGTTAAAAAACACTATCGCAAATAAACTTGTTATGCTTTTTTATATTTGAAATTTTTGTTAACTTTGCATCTTGAATTAGTTAGGCAAATCCTACGTTGGTGGGCTTTGTCTAATCTTTTTATTTAAGTTAAAAGATAAGGAGAAAAAGGTATGTCAATCACACATGTAACAAAGGATGGGCTTGAAAAATTGAAAGCACAGCTGCATTATCTTACTACGGTCAAAAGGAAAGAGATTGCACAGCAGATTGCTGAGGCACGTTCTCAAGGAGATTTGAGTGAAAATGCAGAGTATGATGCAGCTAAGGAAGCCCAAAGTCTGCTAGAGTTAGAAATATCTAAATTAGAAGAGCTTATTTCTAATGCTCGAGTAATAGATGAAAGCAACATAGATACATCAAAGGTGCATCTCTTATGCACGGTCAAGGTTCGTAACATGGATACACGTAAAGAATTTAAATACACTATTGTACCTGAAACCGAAGCTAATCTAAAAGAGGGCAAAATATCGGTTGAATCGCCTATTGGCAAAGGTTTGATAGGTAAAAAAGTCAATGAAGTAGTTACTATCAATGTACCTGCGGGTAAAATTAGGCTTAAAATTTTAGAAATAACCTTTGGATAAAAGAAAAGATGCTGCTGGGCTAAATTTGCTTATTTTTGCAAGGTATGCCAGAGCGCAGCAGCATCTTTGATATGATAGGTCCTATTATGATAGGTCCCTCCAGCTCACATACGGCAGGTGTAGTTCGAATAGGTTTAGCAGCAAGACACATATTCGGAGAGCAACCAGAAGTAGCACACATCACCTTCTATAACTCTTTTGCTACTACCTACGAAGGTCATGGAAGCGATAGAGCGATTATTGCAGGTTTATTAGGATTTGCTACCGATGATGAACGCATCAAAAATGCACTCGAATACGCAAAAGAAGCAAATTTAACTTATCATTTTAAGGGTGTGGCAAACGCAGGTATTTATCATCCGAACACTATCAAACTCAACTTAGAGAAACAAGGTAAAACTTTAGAGATAATTGGAGTTTCACGGGGAGGAGGTTTAATCGCGATCCGTGAAATTGATGGATTTACTTGCAATTTAAGTGGTCAATATCCTACACTTATTATAGATGCTGCCGACGTAAAGGGAAGTATCGCTTTTATTGCTTCAATTATTGCAAATGATGGCGTTAACATTGGTACAATGTCCGTTAATAGAACGGCTAAAAATGGCACAGCTAAGCTCTTTATTGAAATGGATAGCGAAATTAAACCTATTGCATTAGAATATATGAGGCATTTGAGCTGGGTGCATGAAGTAAAGTTTATTCCCGTCGTGGCGTAGAGCTTTCTATCCATCGCCATATTTGTAAAGTAACAGGGCTACCCAAGAATATTTTTGTAGTTTGCTCAAAACTTTCTGTAAGGTCAGAAACATAAAAAATATGCATAGGTGTCTGATCGCTTGGTGCGAGCAGATTTTTTTCACTTAACAACTTTTGCGCTTCTTTTGCTACTGCTTCTGCTGAATCAATAACATTAACCTTACCCTCAAAGTATTTGATAATGTTAGGTTTAATAAGAGGATAGTGCGTACAGCCTAATATCAAGGTATCTATTGTTTCAAAGGTAGTTTCAGAAAGATAAGCTTGTATAATCTCATCAAAAATTTTGGAGTTTGCCCAACCTTCTTCAATCATAGGGACTAGTAAGGGGGTAGCCTTAGTGGTTACGTATGCTTCGGGGCGTTGCTCTTTTATCTTAATAGGATAAATGCGGCTTTGAATAGTTGTTTTTGTACCAATAACTCCAATACGGTAATTTAATGTATCTCTTAGTGCCATTTTTACAGCAGGGTCAATTACATTAAGTACAGGGATATTCCCTGCAATTTTTTGTACGACTTCCAAAGCTACCGCCGATGCAGTGTTACAAGCAATAATAATCAACTTAACTTTTTGCTGTACTAAAAAATAAGTGATGTTGGCAGCATATTTTTGTATCAACTCGGGGGATTTATCGCCATAAGGCAAATGAGCAGTATCGCCAAAGTAAATAATTGACTCATTAGGTAAATACTGCTGCACAGCTTTGACAATAGTAAGCCCACCAATACCTGAATCAAAGATACCAATCGGTGCGTTATTCACACTACAAAAGTACAATTTAAGCAAATTGAACTTTATCCTTGGAGGTAAGAAAATTTGGTTAAAATTTGGTTTAGATTGTGTCTTTGTTTAGTTTTGACTGCTCAATCGATTAACTTAACCTCAACAAAATTATGAGTTCCAGTACAAGGCACCCTAATGGGTTATACCTATTATTTTTTACTGAAATGTGGGAGCGCTTTAGCTACTATGGAATGCGTGCCATTTTTACTTTATACATGGCTAAAGCGCTCTTATTTGACAAAGCACTCAGTTCTAGCATTTACGGAAGCTACACAGGTTTAGTGTATTTAACGCCGCTTATTGGGGGGTATGTGGCGGACAGATATTGGGGCAATCGCCGTTCTATCTTAGTTGGAGGTGTCTTAATGGCGATAGGTCAGTTTTTAATGTTCGCCAGTGGTAGTGTGTATAGCACAAGCATACCTACTGCATCTTTTTTGATGTACTTAGGCCTAGGCTTTTTGATATTTGGAAATGGCTTTTTTAAGCCTAATATCTCTACTATGGTAGGGCAGCTCTACCCTGCTAACGATAAACGAGTAGATAGCGCTTTTACTATATTTTACATGGGAATAAACTTAGGGGCTTTTCTTGCTCCTTTGGTATGTGGGGGCTTGGGCGACACAGGTAATCCTGCAGATTTCAAATGGGGCTTTCTAGCCGCAGGTACAGGGATGATTATCAGTATTTTATCCTTTTACTTATTCAAAGATAAATATATTGTTACTCCCGAAGGTAAGCCCATAGGTGCAAAACCCGAAAAAACTATAAAAACAGACACATCTACCACAGTAAAGATAAACGCAAAAGAAATACTCATTTGGCTACTTGTAGAGATTGTTGCTTGGATATTTTGCAAAGGCGTATTAGGTTTTGATGTAATTGGAGCTTTTATTTATTCTTTGGGTGTGGTAGCGCCTGCTTATGTTATACTTGATAAAAGCCTAAACAAAATAGAAAGACAACGTATTTGGGTAATTTACATTTCTGCTTTCTTCGTCATTTTCTTTTGGGCTGCCTTTGAACAAGCAGGTGCATCATTGACCTTTTTTGCCGAAGAGCAAACTAACAGACAAATAGGAAACTTAACTATCCCTGCAAGCTTCTTTCAGACTATCAATCCTGTGGCAATCGTAGTATTTGCTCCACTCTTTGCAATAATATGGGCGCAGTTAGCAAAACGAAATCTCGAACCTCATTCTCCCCTAAAGCAATCTATCGGGCTGTTTTTACTAGCTCTGGGATATTTAGTTATTGCGTTTGGTGTAAAAGGTATTTCTCCAGAAACGAAAGTGAGCATGTTATGGCTAATTGCTTTGTATTTACTACATACATTTGGTGAGTTGTGTTTATCCCCTATTGGCTTATCTATGGTTGTAAAACTTGCCCCTGTGCGATTTGCTTCTCTGCTAATGGGAATATGGTTTTTATCCACAGCTATGGCTAACAAGTTTGCAGGTGATTTAAGTGCTTTGTATCCTGATGAAATTAAACAAGAAGGCTCAATTAAAATGGTAGCTTTCTCATTAAAGAAAGATACCGTTGAAAGCAAAATAACAAAAGTAGATAGCAATTATGTTAAGTCTTTGCCTAAAGAAAGTGCGGTTTGGAAGCTTGTTCGTGCAAATGATGGATACAAAGCCCCTGAAATTGGAAATTTTCAACAATTTCTCATCAATCTTGGTATTTACAAAGCTCCACAAAAGCCCAAAGACTCTTTGCAAGCCATTATACAACTTCCTAATACAAACAGCTACAAACTCTCTGAATATCAACGTAAATTGATGGGAATAAAAGCTACTGACATTTACAGAATTTATTTCAGTGAAGATGGGCAAATGGCTTACTTGGTCAAACCTGATAAAGGTAATACTGTTGAACTTCAATACTGGAATCTAAACCCTAAAAAACCTCGTTTTATAGGCTTTGAGATAACTAACTTATACACTTTCTTTATGATTTTTGTGTTCATGGCAGGTGCGGCATCTTTGATATTGTTTGTTATTTCTAATAAACTTCACACAATGATGCATGAAGAGATAAAAGACAGGTAGAGCAGAGCTTAATTTTGGAGTAACTTTAAACAGTCCAAGTAGATTTTATGTTATTTTTAACTTAATTTTTTGGGCGTGCCCCTTGCTGACGCAAGGGTCGGGGCATTCCGCACTGCGCTAACGCTTCGGTACTTCGCTGCGCTTCGTACTGCCCTTGCGGGCATG
>JANWVW010000058.1:13004-13582 GCA_025056095.1 Bacteroidia bacterium | reverse complement strand
AGCGTTAGCGAAGCACCGAAGCGAAGCGTAGTGCGGAATGCCCCGACCCTTGCGCAGCAAGGGGCACGCCCAAAAAATAAAACTCTAAAATCAGCAATCTGCAAAAAATCCTTTACTTTGCACAAACAAAGGGCTTTTTAGACCTATGAAAGTGCTTTACCTTTCCTACGACGGCATGACAGACCCACTCGGACAATCCCAAGTAATACCTTATCTCATCGGACTTACACGCTACGGACATACCTTTTACTTAATTAGCTGCGATAAACCTGAAAGATATAAACAACGTAAAGAATTTATCCTAAACTGGCTTAAAGACTATCCTATTTTTTGGTACTCTCTACCTTACACTAAAAAGCCGCCCATTTTTTCCACTGTAAAAGATGTTCAAAAAATGAAACGATTAGCCAAAAAACTTCACCAACAACACAATTTTGATGCAGTCCATTGCAGAAGCTATATCAGTGCATTGGTAGGATTATACCTCAAAAAAAAATACGGACTGAAATTCATTTTTGACATGCGTGGACTATGGGCAGATGAACGCGTAGAAGGCAAACTATGGAATTTATCCCACC
>JANWVW010000058.1:0-12994 GCA_025056095.1 Bacteroidia bacterium | reverse complement strand
TACAAGTACTTTAAACATAAAGAACGCCAATTTTTACAATATGCAGATTATTCCATCAGCTTGACAGAAAACGCTAAGCAGGAAATTCTATCTTGGCCAGGTATGCAAAACATTCGAATAGAAGTTATCCCTTGCTGTGCAGACATTGACCACTTTAATGCAGATAAAATTTCTCCCAAAGATAAAGAGTTGCTACAAAAAAGGCTGAACATACAACCTCACCAAAAAGTGATTGGATATTTAGGTTCATTAGGTACATGGTACATGCTTGAAGAAATGCTAGCTTGGTTCAAAGTATTTTTAGAATACTATGAAAACGCAGTTTTTCTTTTTGTTACTCCTGATAGCCCAGCAATGGTATATCAAAAAGCCGAACAAATAGGTATAGAAAGTGATAAAATTATTGTTCGAGAAGCCAAGCGAGAAGAAGTGCCCTTATACTTGTCTTTATTTGATGCATCCTTGTTTTTTATTAAACCTACGTATTCTAAAAAAGGCACTTCACCTACAAAGCAAGGCGAACTAATGGGAATGAGCATTCCTATTGTATGTAACAAAGGTATAGGGGACGTGGATGCAATCGTTGAGAAAACACGTAGTGGAGTGTTAGTTGAAGACTTTTCTATTGAGTCCTACCATAAAAGTGTTCGGCAATTGTTAGAAATGCTCAAACAGCCCACGCATCACATTCGTCAGAGCGCAGTGGAAGTGTACAGTTTAGAAAAAGGCGTAGAGCGGTATCAATTTGTGTATCAAGTTTTGCAGGGGGAGCGTTAAAATTTTTCGAAGGCAGTAGAAATGAAATAGTGTATGCACCCCCTACAAAGCAGATTATACAACGAAAGTACATTTACTACACTCATCAATAACAAGTTTTCACAACCACTGCAAATCTTTTATGCGAAGTTGCAGAGTTACTTGATTATTGTATTCATTTTCTTCTAAATGATACGCTACATTAAAGTATTTATGCTTTTTGAGCTTTTGCAAAACTTCAGGTGTTCCCATTCCAAATGCAATAGCTGCAAATGCGGTTTGATTATCTTGTGTAAGAGTAAGCTGCAAGTGCTGTTCGCCTACTACTCTGTAGCCCTCTCCGCCATTAGTGTAAAGAGAAACTCTTTCAGACTTGAAAACAGGAGCCATGTTTACAGGTCCAAAGGGTGCCATTCGTTTGAGAATACGGATAAATCTTCCTCCATCATTAGAAAAATCACTAAATTGGCAAGTAGCATCAATATTGAGAACAGGTTTAAGACTATCAGGTTTTACAGTAGCAGACACTACCTCTTCAAATTTATGTGTAAATGACTCTAAATTTTCTTTTTTTAGTGCTAATCCTGCGGCATATTTATGTCCACCGTATTGTAGTAACAAATCTCTACACGCTGCAATAGCCTCATAAATATCAAATTCATATACACTACGTGCTGAACCTACTAACCTACCTTCCGATTCTGTGAGTAGGATTGTAGGTCGGTAGTATCTTTCTACAATTTTTGAAGCGGCGATTCCGATTACACCCTTGTGCCAATCTTCTTTACATAAAACTATACTTTTTCTTTGGCTATAAACCTCATTGTTACTGATAAGAGAAACGGCTTCTTCGGTTATTTTTTTCTCAAAATTTTTTCTGTCCTGATTAAGTTTATTGAGGTAATTAGCTAACTCTTGCGATATATCTTTTTGACAAGTAAGTAGCTCCACAGCGTATTTAGCATGCTCTAAACGCCCTGCAGCGTTAATTCTAGGTCCTAGTTTGAATACTATGTCATAAGTATCTATCTTTCCCCCGCTTAATCCTGATACTTGCATAAGTGCTTGGATACTGCTACGCGGCTTCTCTGCAATTAACTTCATACCATAGTGCATCATAACTCTGTTTTCTCCTGTTGCATCTACCAAGTCGGAAGCAATAGAAATAGCCACTAAATCCAATAAATCATAGACTTTTTGCATGGGAATACCCATTTTCATTGCTAGGGCTTGACAGAGTTTAAACCCTACTCCACAGCCGCTCAATTCTTTGTAAGGATAAGAACAGTCATTTCGTTTTGGGTCCAGGACTGCTACGGCGTTAGGAATAGAGTTACCAGGTAAATGGTGGTCGCAGATAATAAAATCAATTCCTTTACTTTGGGCATATTCTACTTTATCGCAAGCCGTAATGCCACAATCCAGAGCAATAACTAAACTAAAATTATTTGCTTCTGCATAATCAATACCTTGCCATGAAATGCCGTATCCTTCTTTATTTCGGTCAGGGATATAAAAATCGATGTAATCTTTGTAAAAAGGCTCAAAAAACCAATAAAAAAGACTTACGGCAGTAGTGCCATCTACATCGTAATCGCCGTAAATCAATATTTTTTCCTTTCTTTCAATAGCTTGTTGTACTCTTTGCACAGCTTTATCCATGTCTTTCATTAAAAAAGGATCATGCAAATCACTTAACTCTGGCTTGAAAAAATACTTGGCTTTTTCATAGGTATCTATGCCTCTTTTGACTAAAACCTCGCATAATGGATAAGGTGCATTATTGAGCTGCTCAGAAAGACTTTGAATCTTTTGTGCAGTCGTTCCATGTACTTCTTGGTATACCCATTCCATGTGGCAAATCTACTAAAAAAGTATGAATTGCAAAAATATGTAACCTTTATCAGCATAAATAAAATTTGCAAATCCGATGTATATCATTCTATATTTGCCAAAAGAAAGATGAAAACTTATATAGGGCTGTACTATACCATTTGTGCTGCGCTGCTTTTCGGAGCATTTCAAGGATGTAAAAACAAAACTCATTCTAAAGCAGCGTTAAAGTATCCTGTTACAGAAAAGGTAAACCAAATAGATACCTACTTTGGTAAAACTGTTCAAGATGAGTACCGGTGGCTTGAAGACGATAAAAGTCCAAAGGTAGCAGAATGGGTAAAAGCCCAAAACAAAGTTACTTTTGATTACTTGCAAAAAATTCCGTACCGAAACGCGATCAAACAAAGACTAGAAAAAATATTCAACTTTGAAAAATTTTCTGTACCTATCAAAGTCGGAGAATACTACTTTTTTTATCATAATACGGGGCTACAAAATCAAAGTGTCATCTACATACAAAAAGGGCTTTCTGGTACCCCCGAAGTATTTATAGACCCCAATGAGATAGACAAAAACGGTACTACTTCTGTACGCCTATTAAGTGCTTCTCCTGATAATAGGTATATTGCTTACGCGCAATCTTCCGCAGGTTCAGATTGGAGTGAAATTTATATCATGGAAGTTGCTACTAAAAAGAAACTGCCCGATGTCTTAAAGTGGGTAAAGTTTTCAAACGTTGCTTGGAAAGACAATACGAGCTTTTTTTATAGCCGTTATCCTGAACCTGAAAAAGGAAAAGAACTTTCAGGACAAAACCAATTTCATAGTATTTACGAGCACAAAGTTGGAGATAGCCAAGATAAAGACAAACTCATCTACCGAAATAACGAAAAGCCCCTCTTATATCATTCCGCAGCTGTAACGGAAGATAAAAAGTATTTGATTATGACAGTTGCATCAGGAACAGACGGCTTTGAAACTTATTACAAAGATTTATCCAATCCTTTTAGTAAGTTTGAGGCTTTGTTTACAGGTTTTAAATACAAAAGTAGTGTAATTGACCATATCAACGGTAAGTTTTTAGTCCGTACAGACATTGATGCACCTAAATACAGACTAGTTCTGATTGACCTCAAAAATCCTCAAAAAGAAAAGTGGCAAACTATTATTCCTGAAAAGGAGCATCTTTTAGAAGAAGTTACAGTTTGCGGAGGTAAAATATTTGCTAAATACCTTGAAAATGCTAATAACAAAGTTTATCAAATGGATTATGAAGGCAAAAACATCAGAGAAGTAAAATTGCCTGCTTTGGGCACAGTAGATGGTTTTGAGGGCAAAAAAGAAGACAAGAGTGCATTTTACATGTTCACTTCGTTTACTTATCCCCCCACTATTTACAGGTATGACATAGAAAAAAATGAATCAGTTTTACATTTTAGCCCAAAGGTTTCTTTCAATCCCGATGATTACGAAACTAAACAAATTTTTGCCACAAGTAAAGATGGCACGAAAGTTCCTATTTTTGTAGTGCATAAAAAAGGTTTAGTGCTTAATGGGAACAATCCTACCTTATTGTACGGCTATGGAGGATTTAATGTAAATCTGACACCAAATTTTAGTGCAAGCCGAATGATATTATTAGAAAATGGCGGTGTATTTGCTATGGCAAACTTGCGAGGTGGAGGGGAGTTTGGTGAAGAATGGCACAAAGCAGGTATGCGGCTCAATAAACAAAATGTGTTTAATGACTTCATTGCTGCCGCAGAGCATTTAATTGCACTCAAATATACCAATTCTGAAAAGTTAGCTATTGCAGGCGGGTCGAATGGAGGTTTATTAGTAGGTGCTTGTATGACGCAGCGGCCTGAATTGTACAAAGTAGCTTTTCCTGCTGTAGGCGTAATGGATATGCTGCGCTATCACAAATTTACCGTAGGCTGGGGCTGGATACCCGAATATGGCTGTGCAGATAGTACAGAAGTAGACTTCAAAAACTTATATGCTTATTCACCTTTGCACAATATAAAAGAAGCCTATTACCCTGCTACCTTAGTAACCACTGCTGACCATGATGATAGGGTAGTTCCTGCCCATTCTTTCAAGTTCATTGCTAAATTACAAGCGCATCAAAAAGGGGAAAATCCTGTACTTATACGTATAGAAACCGATGCGGGACATGGAGCAGGTAAATCTACCTCTAAAATTATTGAAGAGGAAGCAGATAAGTGGGCTTTTATGTTCTACAATATGAACATACAGCCTAAACTTTAATTTGTAAAAAGAATAGGTTATTTTATTTTTTTGAGTGTCCTCTGCACTAATGTTCGGTCGGAGTACGGTGCACTGTGCTAATGCACGCCCTTTGGATATCTCACGCAAGAGATCTCTGAAAAAATCGTTTTTCTGTATCTTATACTAGGTTTTAGCTTGTAAGTACTTGTGCTTGAAGCTTAAACAAAGTAACGATATACTGCAAAGGTAATCTGCGTGAGAGGCATGGAGCATGCCCGCAAGAGCAGTGCGTAGCGTTAGCGGAGCACCGAAGCGAAGCGTAGTGCGGAACGCCCCGACCCTTGCGCAGCAAGGGCACGCCCAAAAATAAAATAAAAAAGTAACCGTTACTCATTGCCTGCATTATTGCCTGCTAAACAAATTTTGAGATATTTGAAAGCACTTTGATACTTGTAAAATTAAAGCTCAATTTTTAACTTTGGCAAGCAAATTATCTTGAAAAGTTATGAGAGTTCAAAATTCATTACTAATGTCCGTAATGCTTTGTTTAATAGCTGTCTACGGACAAAATCATCATGCTCAAAATACATTGAGCAAAGCTGACCGACTATTTTTTATTGAAAACAAAGGTCAGTGGGATAGTGATGTGCTTTACCTTTGCCGCATGGGCGGCTTAGACGCTTGGATTACTAAATACGGCGTAAATTACACTTTCTACAAAATTGAATATAACCCAAATGCCGAGTTTAGCCGCAGTGCACTACCCAAAAGTAGATCTAGCCGTAACCACGAAAATGAAATTATCATTGGACACAGAGTTTTATTTGAACTACAAAACCACAATCCCAACCCTACACGAGAAGGTAAAAAGCAGCAAGAAGGCTACTATAACTACTTTATCGGCAACGATCCAACCAAGCACGCCACTTATGTGGGACTGTATAAAGAAGCTATAATAAAAAACGTATATGAAGGAATAGACATTAGATACTACTTCGATAAAAACAGGCTACGGTATGATTTCATAGTACATCCATACGCTGATGTCTCTCAAATTAAGTTTCAGCTAAGAGGGCAGGATAAGGCTTATGCCAAAGATGAGCATCAGCTATGTTTTACAACACGCTTTGGAGAAGTAGCATTTGCAGATCTACGTACTTATCAAGATAGCCGTACTATATCAAGTAAATTTGTCAAAAATGGACAATTTTGGCAAATTGAATTAGGAGAATATGACAAAAGTAAGGTAGTGGTCATTGATCCTCTCATTTATTCTACTTACCTTGGTGGAAACAACGTTGATCGAGGCTATGATATAGCCGTGGATGCCAACGGTAATGCATACATAGCAGGTCATACTAATTCAACTAGCTACGACACGACCCCAGGTGCATTCCAAACCACAAACGGTGGAAGCTACGATGCTTTTGTTACGAAATTAAACCCCACTGGAACAGGATTGGTCTATTCTACTTATATCGGAGGTAGCGAGGTTGAAGATGCATTCAGTATAGCTGTAGATGGCAGCGGTAGTGTATATATAACAGGCTACACGGAGTCACCTAATTACGACGTTACTACGGGAATATTTCAAGCTATTTACGAAGGTAAAGGCGATGCTTTTGTTACCAAGTTCAACTCGGCGGGTTCAGTAATCTATTCTACTTTTCTCGGGGGAAGTGAGCAAGATGAGGGCTTAGGTATTGCTGTAGATGGTAATGGTAATGCTTACATAACAGGCATAACAGCTTCCACTAACTATGACGTTACTTCAGGTGCATTTCAAACCACTCACGGTGGAGGATCCTCAATTGCTTTTTTTGATGCTTTTGTTACAAAGTTGAATGCGTCTGGAAGTAGCCTAGTTTATTCTACATACATTGGCGGATCTAATAGCGATCAGGGCTACGGCATAGCAGTAGATGCCAACGGCTTTGCATACGTAACAGGTTATACTCAATCCACTAACTATGACGTTACTTCAGGTGTGTTTCAATCTACAAACGGAGGAGGAATAGATGTCTTTGTTACAAAATTCAATACTGCGGGAACTGGATTAGTTTATTCTACTTATATTGGGGGTAGTGGTGCTGACTGGGGTACAAGTATTGCGGTAGATGCAAGCGGAAATGCCTACATTACAGGACATACAAACTCAAACAACTACGATGTTACTTCGGGCGCTTTTCAAACTACTTTTGGAGGAGGTGCAAGAGATGTTTTTGTTACAAAATTGAACAATTTGGGAACAGTTTTAATCTACTCTACTTATATTGGCGGAAGTGATCATGACGAAGGTAGTGATATTGTCGTAGATAACGGTGGAAATGCACATATAACGGGCTTTACGTTTTCAGCGAATTACGATGTCAGTACAGGAAGCTTTCAAACTACAAAAGAAGGGAACAAAGATGCTTTCGTTACAAAGCTCAATGCATCAGGAAGTGGATTAGTTTACTCTACATACATTGGGGGAAGCAACGATGAGGAAGGTAATGGTATAGCCTTGGACGGCAGCGGTAATGTTTATGTAACAGGTTGGACTTTGTCAGAAAATTATGACATTACCATGACTGCATTTCAAAAGACAAAAGAAGGACTCTATAACGCCTTTGTTACAAAGCTGGATTTGGCTAGTACTTCTGTTGAAGATGAGATAATTGATAGAAAAGCTGCTTTCTCTCTGTATCCGAACCCTGTTCAGAATTACTTGGTCATAGAAAATTTCATGAATACTGTGCAAGAGTACGAACTGATAGATATTTCAGGCAAAGCTTTGGAATTTTATAGACTATCACCTGGCAAAAATAGAATAGAGATTAGTTTGCCCAAAGGAATGTATTTCATTCGAGAGCAGCGACAAGGTAAAACAGAGAAATTTGTAGTAGAATAAAACGACAAGCAATTATACAACAAGCCTTGCGTATGTTTTGCAGGGCTTGTTAGTTTTTTGAATAGGTTTTTGGGCGTGCCCCTTGCTGACGCAAGGGTCGGGGCATTCCGCACTGCGCTTCGCTTCGGTACTTCGCTGCGCTTCGTACTGCCTAACGGCATGCTCCATGCCCCTCACGCAGATGACCTTTGCAATCAGGTCTTTACCTTGTTTGAGCTTGAAGCACAAGCACTTACAAGCTAAAACTTGGTATATGAAACAAAGAAACAATGGTTTCAGAGATCCTTTGCGTGAGGCATGCGAAGGGCGTGCGTCAGCACGGTGCGCAGCGAAGCGAAGCACCGAAGCGATAGCATAGCCCGTAGCACGCCGACCTTGTGGGCATGAGCGCAGCGAAACGCCCACAAGGGCACGCCCAAAAAAAACAAAAACTAAAAATCGAAAACTCAAACGCTTACTTACTCAAAAATAAACCTAACCTACGACACGCTTTATCCATTTTTGAGCAGCTTCCAACTGACTATTCAAATCATGTACACCATCATTGTAAATGACATAATCTGCTTTGTGCAATTTGTAGTCATCAGAGAGTTGTTTTTCTGCTCGGACTAATACATCCTCTGAACTCACATTATCCCGCCGACACACTCGCTCCAAACGCACAGAAATAGGCGCATAAACTACTATCACTGCATCAACTTGAAGATAAGATTGACTTTCATACATCAAAGCTGCTTCTTTGAGCACAAAATCTAAATGGGCATGCTGGGCTTTCCACTCTTCAAAATGGGCAAATACAGCAGGATGCACAAGCTTATTAAGAAGATTAAGCTTGACATTATCCCGAAAAACAAGGTTTGCAAGTTTAGTTCGGTTTAGCGTATTGTTTTCGTAAACATCTTCGCCGAAATGCATTTTTATTTTTTGGATTAGTTCGGCGTTATGGTTCATAAGCCATTTAGCTTGGGCATCGGCATAGTAAACAGGGATAGATTGGGCTTCAAACCATTTGCATACCGTAGTTTTGCCCGAACCTATCCCCCCCGTAATTCCAACTACTTTCACCACGTTTATTTGAGGTGAAACTCCCTACGAATTTGATTGATAATAAATTTTTTTGCGTTATTGAAGTTAGCTTCTCCTGATCCGTCAAAAAATGCTTTCAATTTTTGATATTCTTCGGGTCGCTCTGCTTTAAAGGCATCAGGATTGATTTTTTTCTTTTTTAGATATTCGTCAAAGGTCATGGGCTTTGAGAATTTATTTCCACAAAATTATCAAATAAAATGACAGTAGCAAAATAAGGTTGAGTATTATTTTATTGTAAAACTGCATTTTTTATACTGCATTGTTGTTATTTTTGCGTGCTTATTTTTTCAGCACGCTCCTCATGATTTATATTCCCGATAATGATTTTGAAAAATTGAAGTCTCGCCTGCATAAAATGCTTGTTTTAGTAGAAGAGCAAGTAGAATTTACCTTTAGGGTTATTCAAGACTTTAACTTAGAACTGGCTAATCTGGTCATTGAACGCGATAAAGCTGTGGACAAGCATGATGTAAAAATTGAAAAACTGTGCCAAAAAATTTATTATACTCAAACGCTTTCAGAGCAAGATAGCCGCTACCTGATGGCTGTTATGCCAATAGTCATAAACTTAGAACGCATAGGGGATATATCTGAAAATATATGCCGTAAATGTATCTACATTCATCAACAATATTCAGGTCATTTGTATGTGCCTAACGCCATTCAGGAAATGTGTCGCATAATAACAAAAATGATTAAAGGTATGGTACAAGCAGTACAAAAGCGTGATTCAGATGTAGCACACAACGTTCGTTTGTATGATGTAATTATTAACAGGTTAAACGCAGAGAACTTTGGTTACTTGAAAAATAAGATTATTGAAAACGTTCAGCATACAGACTATGCCATTCAATACATTTTAATTTCTAAAGATTTGGAGCGCTTAGCTGACCATATTAACGATGTAGCAGAACAAGTAATATTTATTGTGGAAGCTGAAGTAGTGCGCCATAAGTTTATTGGGGATATACGTTGATAACCCCACAAAAAATAGAACATAACAAGCTATTCAAAACCAAAAAAAACACTATATTTACATTTAGCCTAGTACTTGAATTATGAAACAACGTTTGCTATTTATCTCATTCATTTTTTTCGTACTTACCTTACAAGGTTCTAAATGTAGAGTTAAAACCTGCCCTCCTGATTATAGAGCGTACAACCTTCATCATCTTACGCCAAAAGGTTTTGACCATATCTTTCGGGGAGATTTTAAGTCAAGCGGGGAATGCTCAGGCTGTCATCACATTTCAGCCGAAAAATGTGGATATGTAAAAATAAAGAAAATAAAAAAGAAAAATAAACAAGGCATTTTTACCGCAAAGATAAGCATGGAGCATAACGGTATATTTTGCGAAAAAGAGCATAGTACTTTCTTTCCCCAAGAATGGTCTATTCAACACACTCTTGATAAAATTGAGGAAGCTTATCAAAATAGCAAACTAATCCAGAGCGAAAAAAGAATAGGTAAAACCAAAGAAGGAATAACAATTACCCTTTTAATGGATAAAAATGCCCCCACTAAAATTTTTAATGCTTATCCTGTGTTGGAGGAATAAATATATCTGTTTGAGCAGAGAAACAAATTATTTACATTCTTTTCTGATATGAAAAGCAGATTATTCCTCTATGCGTGGTAGCGCACCAAATTGTTCTATTAAGATAGTGTCATAGTAGTCTGCTTTTAAGAATAAATCCTTGAATACTTTGAGTGCGTAGTTGTAGTTAAAATCTTGCTCATAAATAATCACAGACAGTACAATATTTTGCTTGTTAATACTTAGCGATAGCCCTTCTAACTTATCATTTTCGCGAAGCAAGTATTCGTATAAGGATGCTATGTTTTGTTTAGGTATATGGCACAAGTACGCGTCACCGATGATAAAATAGGTTTCTGGATTAAAGTTTATCCAAATTTTGGCACTACCCTCATAAATTTCCCAATTATTGAATCCTCTGCGAGATAAACGTACATCTTTGCCAAGCGCCTTTATGATTTTTTCTATTTCCGCTGCAATGCCTTCGGGAACGTAAGTGTCTTCTGTATCGCATTTAGGTATTTTAATCTCTGCGCCGCAAGAAGGACAATATTTACCGTCAATAGTAGTTGGCGTTACTACGGTATTGCAAGAAGGACACCTAACTGCATGTACTCCATACTCTGCAACATTTCTATAATCTTCGAATGCGTTATGTAGATATCTTACAGGTAGGGCAAAACCTAAGCCATCTCCTCCCGATATGATGAAAGAATTTATCCCAATAATTTCACCTTCTTTGTTGACCAAAGGACCTCCGCTGTTTCCAGGATTGATAGCAGCATCAGTTTGAATGTAAGCAATTCCATTTCGTATGCGTTCTGCTTTTGAAATAATCCCAGAGGTAGCGGTATAGTTTTGTCCAAAAGGATGTCCGATAGCCACTACGGGTTCCCCATCGCGGGGAGGGTCTTTGTCTAATGGAATATTTGGCATTTTATGGTTTTCTGGTGGGCGAATAAAGGCAAGATCGTGCTTTTCATCCCAAAAAAAGACAGGCGCCATTGCTTGTGGAAAGGTTTTACCACTAATTCTTACTTGTGTATTTTCCTTTACCACATGATGATTAGTTACAATAACGTTAAAATCACCCACATAGAACCCTGTGCCCGTGCTTTGGGGGGTAGCAATCTGAATAATAATAGGTTGTAGTTTATCAATCAATTCTTGCAAGTTCATAATTAAAAAGCCCTTTGATAGTTGAGATTAGCAATAGCATTAGTATAAGATAGCAAAAAGTCCAGTAGAGAAGTATACTTGAGCTCTCCTGCACCAAGTAGATTGATATAAGGAAAATAATGATGGGCTTCTGTTTGAATTTGATAAATTTTAGCCATGATAGCAGGAATGTTGAAAGTGTTTGTAGAGGCATCGTAAAGCTTTTCGCTGTAGCCCATTTCTGTAAAAAAATCAGGTTCAAGAATTTGATACATCAAAACTATCCAGTTTTTAGTAATATCAGGCAAGCCATAGTGAAAAGAACAATAAGACAAACCGTATTCAACCACAGAAATGGCTACGTCTAAATATCCATTTTCTTTATACCACTCATGATTAGGATTAGCGCTGCAAATAGAGCGCACTACATCGTCATGATGTACGGGCTTACCTATGCCAAATGTTTGAATAGAGTGGTAAAAGTCTTTAAGTACAGCAGCTTTATCTCTGCTAAGAATTTCCTTAAGTATAGTAATAATTTCTCTATTTCGTTCTCGCAAGGTTGTTTCAGAACTTTTCCAATAAATCTGATTCATGGCTTCTAAATCGTGCATCAATTTGCCTTCGGGGCTAAGCAAAAAATCTATCTTGTAGATAAGGCTTAACACTAAATACCCTATTGCACCATCTAAATTTTTTTCTTCTAACTGTGGATAGCGGCTTAAAAAATCATTTATCCACTTGACAAGGTACTTGTATTTAATTTCTTTATGGGCTTCACTTTCATGAATAATATGGCTATCATCTATCATAGAAATAGCCCCTGTAAAATCAGCAGTTAATAAATCATCTTGTTTATCTGCCCGTACGGCTGCTTCTTTGAAAGCATAGTACAATTTACGTGGATGTCCACCTTCTATATTAGAGTCATATTTTAAGACAATGGTATCATCTTCCTTCAAGCAAAAGCGTGTGTAATTAAGGTTAAAGTTCATCTCTAATAATCGGCGCATAGCAGCCACACTTTTGCGCTCTAATTTAGCTACAGGGGCTTCTGCTACAATTCTTTGATTGTCTATATCAATATATCCTCTAAGTACCTTTGAGCCTTGAAAAATTTCAAAGTTTATTTTTTGTCTGTTTATAGTGTATTTAACATTATCGAGTTCATCATCTTTTAAGTATTCCATGAAAGCAGGATAAGACTTTGAGTAGTTTTTTTGGGCATATTCGATATCACACTCGTTCCACTTATCGCTTTTGGATTTAGCTTTGAAGCCATCAGAGTATCGTCCAAAGGGTATTTTGGTCATAAATTGTTGGTAAAAAGTTATGCAAATCTATTATATTTATTCCACAAAAACAAAGACAATGAAAAATTACAGATTGCTCTACGAATGTGTTTAAAGTTTTAATTTTTTTGGGCGTGCCCTTGTGGGCGTTTCGCTTGCGCTCATGCCCACAAGGTCGGCGTGCTACGGGCTACGCTAAC
>JANWVW010000057.1 GCA_025056095.1 Bacteroidia bacterium | reverse complement strand
TTTATACGCTGCCGTTGAGAGCAAGTCTTTGAAAACTTCTTGTTTTTGAGTATTCGTATACCTTTGTTGAGTATTTGTTTTTCTTTTCTAGATTAAGTTGATTTTTGCTTTACACAAAAGGACAATCTTTTATATTAAGTAAATAATCATGCGAGCTAAATAACATGAAATAGTCAAAATCAATTTTTTAGTTTTGAGAATTTTCTTGAAAAAAATAAAATAGACTCAATATAATTATATTTTTTACCTTGTTTTACATTGATTTTCAAGTATGTACAAGGTTAAAATTGAGTTTTACTTTGTTTAGGTTTGATTTTGAGATACTTACAAGGTCAAGATTTAAGTAGGTGGGCTTAGTTTAATATCTGCTGCGTGAGGCATGCGAAGGGCGTGCGTCAGCACGGTGCGTAGCGCAGCGAAGCACCGAAGCGTTAGCGTAGCCCGTAGCACGCCGACCTTGCCCACACAAGTGCAGCGAAGTGTGGGCAAGGGCACGCCCAAAAAAATAATTCTTAAAATAAAAAATTAGAGTAAGAAAGTATTTTTACTGGACTACTTTGAGGAATAATTTCAAAATTAGCTATAAAGAGCTCCTTTCCCAATTGACTAGACTGCTGCGTTTGGTTACGCATACCGTAGATTAAATCCCATTCTACAATGTGTGCAAAAGAAAATAACTTTTTTATGTACTCTGAATTATCATAGGTAATGAGCCACTTATGGGAACAAGTCTTCATGATATTTGCAAATCGTTCATGGTCAAATGTTTTGTGTAGTTTTCCATTTTTGCCATACAAAGCAGATTGCGTAGCAGAAAAATAAGGTGGGTCTAAAAAAATAAATACTTCATTTCCCTGTGCTTTTACAACTTCCTCGTAGTCCAAGTTAGTTATGGTTACATTTTTAAGCAGTTTTTTTAGGGGTATCAAACGGTTTATGCTACTGTCTGTAAAACGTTTTTCAAATGCTTGCATAGAAAATCCCCCTGCTTCTGTTGTTCCTGAAAAGCTTATCCGGTTGAATACAAAAAAAGCACTTGCTCGCTTGCAGTCATCAAAATGGGCTATGTTTTGAGTTAAAAAACTGTGTAAGGCTTTACCTTCTTTCCCAAACTCCTCTCTCCATAATTTTATTTGGTGAATTAGACCATCTACATCTTTTTGTGCATACTCCCAAAATTTGTATAACTCAAAATACAAGTCGTTAATCCAATACTTTTTGTTTGGATAGCACTCCTTTAAGGCTAAAAACACTGAACCACCACCTACAAAAGGTTCTCTATACTCCTCAAAATACGGAACTAAAGGCAAAATCCGTTTTAATGCTCTACTTTTTCCACCTGGATACCTCAATGGACTTTTTATCATATTTTTAACCCTGCCTTAAAGTTACGATAAATTTATTAACTTGTGCTTCATTAAATAGTGTTTTTAAGAAATTTTTTTGCCAAGTGTTGAGTTGGTGTGCACTACAAAAGAATTCAAATGTTTCTAAATTATCATTAGAGTTGATTTCATATTTAATTTTTGGTGAAGTTAAAAGTAAAATAGATGCTGGTATTTTAATACTACCATGCAGTTTTGCATATTTCAAATTAGTGTATAAAATCATTTTCAACAGTCCATCTTTTATATCACTCTGGCTGGGCAATAAGGAAGTTTTTGAATGTTTTCTTTCTATTAAATAAAGTTTTTCTTGCTCTATTTTCACTTCGTCAACCGTTAAGAAAATACTGACCTCCCAAATAATTTTTAATCACTATTTTAGCCTTTGCTAAATTTTCTAATTTCTCTTTAGGCTGAATTGTGGAAAATTCTCTACTTTGAGCTTTTTGTGCTTTTGCACGTGAAAAATCCATAAACTCTTTGATATTATCTGCAAGTACTTTTGCAAAATCATCAATTCCTTTCTCATTGTGCATTTTAACGTTTGTCTTTTTACTTATTTGAGCGTAACTGTGTTTTACTTTTTGGATTAAAATAGGCAGACTCTCGTTTAATTCCCGTAGATTCCAGTGCAGTGCAGAACTATGATATGTACTAATTTCTTGTATTTTAGATAAAACATATTGGTTATCAAAGATTTGATTGGTTATTTTATTTGTATATCGTGCATTTTTCTCTGCATCACAGTAATATGCTAGTATGATATACACATCAAGTAATGACATCATAGAAACTGTGTCCCATTGAATGAAATCTCTATCTCCATCAAAACCCTCATCTTTAATGACTGGGATAACAGTTACTTTCTTGGTACTTTTTAATGTGTTGTATACTCTTTCATAGGGATAAGATCTAGTTCGTTTAGGCGATACCCATTTTGAAATAGCTATATTTATGTTTTTATCAGAATATATGCAAGAACTTGGACATGTATTGATATTGAAGGCTGTACTTTGAATAACCTCCAATTGGTCGCTAAGTAAAGGTTTGTAGCATATTCCAGTTATTAGGGCTTCAATTTGCATAATATAATTCTGAAATATCTTATGGTTCTTTTGTTGCAAAATAAAATTTGTTTTGACAGATTTAAGTAATAAAATTTGCGTGAGGCATGCGGAGGGCGTGCGTCAGCACGGTGCGTAGCGCAGCGAAGCACCGAAGCGTGAGCGTAGCCCGTAGCACGCCGACCTTGCCCACACAAGCGCAAGCGAAGTGTGGGCAAGGGCACGCCCAAAAAAATAAAATCATTATTTCTTATTTCCTAAAAACCTTACTCCGCCATAGCTACCATAAACTTCCTTACCTCTTGAACTGAATTTGCTTTTTGCTCAAACGGAATACGATAAAAACGCATATCCCCAACGATATCAAACCCGTACTTGTCTATCCCCGCTAAATAAACTTCTTGAGCCTTGACTTGATGATACTTCTCTAAATAATGCCCTAAAATATCTTTATGGTCCTGATTGACATGTTCAACCATGTATTTTTCTTCTTGCGATTCAAAGGTTTTGTCTTCTAAAAATTCTTTACAGTCTACCCAATGAATGTGTGCAAATCCCCCAATAT
Organism: Bacteroidia bacterium; assembly: GCA_025056095.1. Taxonomy (NCBI): domain Bacteria; kingdom Pseudomonadati; phylum Bacteroidota; class Bacteroidia; species Bacteroidia bacterium. The sequence continues at coordinate 10,607 of JANWVW010000057.1, read as the reverse complement.
AGCGAACAGCTACTATTTTCATTTTTACAAACATAAAATTGTGAAAATCCTTATACGCCCGAGCTTGGGGATGATAGGTAAAATGCCTGTCCCGAACTCGCTCTAATTCTTGACCTTCTACTTTGTAACCTTCCGCATACAAGGTAACTCTCTCATCCGCTTGAACATCTACGGATTTAGGGTCTATAATCGTGAGACTCATCCTGTTGTCTGCCATGAAATTACGGCTGTGCTGGGCTACGTCTGTAATGTATAAGATAGGGCATAAATCTACGTCTATAGAATAAGATACTAACGAACCATGCGGAAAGCCTGGATATTTTTGAGAATTTGTAGCTAATACTCCATAGTTTTTGCTCTTGTACAATTTGAAAGCATCTTCATGCGGAATACAATGTTCTTTGAAATATATTGCCATATTGCAAATATAAGCATCTTTTTTGTACAACTTTGAAAAGTCCTGACAGAGTAGTATTTTTGTTAGCATGATAGCTAACATGCGTAAATGGCTCATTGTAGGAATTTCAGTAATAGGTATTTTAGCATGCAGCTGTAATCAAAAGCCTTGTCCAGGGGTAGGAGGACCAGCACCTAAACAATCTAAAAAAATGCAAAAGGCATTTCGTAAACATCCCGTAAAAACACAGCAGCAGTAATAAAAGTGTATCCTTGAAAAAAATGAGATTCTGTCTATTGGTTTTTAATTTGTATTTCATCGGTTGGGTTTTGGCGCAACAAGAAGTTAGAGTAACAGGGGCTTATTTTCCCCTACCTACTGACCTTGAAGACATAAACTTTATTCGCAAAAGTACTGCGGAAACACTGACTATCCCTTTTATTGATGACTTTTCGTACTATACGCATAAACCTAATTCTCATCTATGGAAGGCAAGCTCCGCTCATGTAAATTTAGGTTATGGAATAAATCCGCCAAGCTTTGGGGTGGTTACTTTTAATGGTTGCGATAGAAACGGAAAGCCTTACAGCAATACCACTGCATACGGTAGTGCAGACACATTGCTTTCTAAACCTATCAATTTGAGTGGATTCAACGCATCTGACAGTTTATTTTTAAGTTTCTTTTATCAACCGCAAGGCTTAGGCGATGCACCTGAATTGAGAGATTCTTTAATTGTAGAATTCAAAAACAGTGCTAACCAATGGAAGCAGCAATGGGTTAAAAAGGGAAGTAGTTTAGTTTCAGGTCAAGGGTTTCGTTTTGTTGCTTTACCGATTACAGATCCCTCATTTTTGCACAGTGCTTTTCAATTCAGATTTAGAAATTTTGCTAGCCTACACGGCGACTTTGACCACTGGCACGTAGATTACATTTACCTGAACAAAAACAGACATTCCAAAGACAGCTTGATAAACGATGTAAGCGTGCAATATCCTATTACGCAGCCTAGTTTCTATCCTTATACTAACCTCACTTTGAAAGAGTATAACTCACGCCAAAAAATCGATAGTACAACTTTTTATATTCGTAATTTGAGCAATAATACTATTCTGCCTTTGTGTCCAGGGCGAAGAATAAGCCGCTACAACCTTCCTATCTACACCGAAGTACCTCCTTGTCTTCCTGCGGGTCTATTGCCATTATCTACTGACAAGCAATCGGTAAGTCCATTTTTGAACTATAGTTTAGACAGCCTAAGTAAGCCAACTAATTTCAAAGAAACCTTTTTCTTAAACCAAATTACGACAGATTTTATCCCTGCAAATGACTCTTTGCAAATTATTCGTGAAGTAGCTGATTATATCAGCTATGATGATGGAAGTCCTGAAAGTGGTTACGGTATCTCTGGACCTAATCAAGGTAATTATGCCTTTGCATACAAATATGTACTCAATGCCCCTGATAGCATAAAAGCAGTGCGGATAGCTTTTAGCCGACATTGGGGTATAGATAATTCTACGTTAGCTTTCAAAATACGCATTTGGGCTAGCTTAGTTCCCGAAGTTTTGTTGTATGAAAGTCCGTTCAGTTTGTTTCCGAACTATAATTCTACTTGGGTAGAGTATCCTCTTAAATCTGCTTCTAACCAAGACACAACAATTGCTATTCCCAGTAATGGAATTGTTTATGTAGGTATAAAGCAAACTAACGGAACGCCCTTAGGGGTAGCATCAGATATGAACACAGATGTGAATAAAAATCCCGCAGATTATCGCTTTTGGGTCAATCTCATGGGAACGTGGGAACATAGCACTTGGAAAGGAGCAATTTTATTTAGACCTGTTATGTCTAGTGGGTCTGCTTTACTGTCTGTCAAACCAAAGTCTCCATATAATGGTAAAAAAGTTAAACTATATCCTAATCCAGCACAACAAATTTTGTACATTGAGGTTGAAAACAGCACATCACCTTTTGCTTTTGTTATATCTGACTTATCAGGAAAGATAGTCTATTCAGGAACGTGTATAAATAACCAGCCTATACACTTACCGAATTTATCTAATGGGCTATACGTATTACGAGTTTTACATGCTCATCAAGAGTACACGCAGCATTGTCTTGTTATTGCTAATCCGTAGTTTTAAGGATGAATTTTAATTTTTTTGGCGTGCCCTTGTGGGCAAAGCCCACAAGGTCGGCGTGCTACGGGCTACGTGCGGAATGCCCTGACCCTTGCGTCAGCAAGGGGCACGCCCAAAAATAAAATAAATAATCCCAAGCACTTAGGCTTGGGAAATAAAATGGAGCTGCTGAATGTATTACATAAGTCCTATACTTTGAAGCCATAAAAGTACTTCATTTGCTCCTTGTGCTTTGAATTTTAAGAGCACTGCTTGTGAAATGGCTAGCGCAGCAGATACTCCACAGAAAAACGCTCCCGTAGCCTTGCCAGCATTGACTTTATGAATGATACTCATGGAATACGATAACATACTTATAGACAAAATACTACGTATAACTCCTGCCATGATAATAACTAAAATGGTAATTATAGCCACAGGTATACTAATACCCAAACCTAACGTAACGAACAGAGTAATAATACCAGCTATTGTCATCCTTATAGCTCCCATTTTTTTAATCCAATCACCCGCAAACCACGCTACAATCGCAGATACAAATACAATAGCTGATTTTACATATTCATCTTGATACATGGCTAAATTTAATGTTTTGACAGAGATAGCAGGTACAATATCAAGCAAAAAGTTGAATACAAACCCATTGACTACTCCAATGCTAAATATGATTACAAGCTTTAAGGTCAGCTTAGGGGTTTGAATTTTGTCTTCTTCTGTCAAAAGCGGCACTTGGCGATTAAGTTTGCGAAGTACATTGGATGCAGTCATTAGTAGCAACCCACCCAAAGCGAAAGTAATAGGTAAGCCAAGTATATCAGTAATCATGAACAGAAAAGGATGCAAAGCCGCAAAAATACCTCCAACTAAAGTCATCACTGCGGTTGCTTTAGGTAAGTCTTCATTATTTGGCGCAAAGGATTTGAGTAAAGATACAGCAGGGCTGTTAAAAATAGCCATAGTAATTAGCCACAGAGTAACTGCAATTGGGAATATTTCATGAAAGAATCCTTCTTTTGTTTTTTGTGTCATTACCGCAGCCACTGCCATGAATACCATTCCTGCGGCATTTGTACCAATACTGACTAAAACAAAACTTTTATTAGTAGTTTGACGAATTCTATCCCCTAAGACACCCATAATGGGATTAAGAACAATCCCAATAATCCCTTGCAAAATAATGAGCATCATGGCAAAATCTACATAATTGAAACGCTCTAGCAATTTCGGCTGGTAATGATAATAGGCTGCAAAACCAAAATTATTTACTGCTTGTAAAGCAGCCAAAGCCCATACTTGCTTCCAAAGAATGGATTTTTCAGTTTTCAAGGAAGCAGAAGCCGTTGTAGTACTCATAGATAAAACCGTTTGAAATCAATTACGAAAAAAATTTTATTACGGTTTTTGGGTGCCTAAATAGGTTTATTTATTGCCTAGTATAACTACCCAGAAAAACCCTTCATTTTTTTGTTCAGGGATTCGGTTATGTTCTGCTACGGGAACAACTCCTATGCCCATTTGCTTAGCATCAGGTTTAGTAAGATTCATTTGTGTAACTTCTTGTGCCATCCATGCTTTAAGGACTTCATTAGGGTCTTTTGTACCAATATAAATGCACCCTACACACTTACCTTCATAACCTGCTTGTTTAGCTCGTTTAGTTGGATCAGATTTGTTCACTCCTGCATCAGAAAAGTAGTTGATAGTACGCATGTCCCATGCATGTAAAACAGCACTGCGGGAAAGTTCTGGACTTATAGTAGCAGGTGCAGGTCTTTTTTTATTTATTTCTGTTGCTAAAATATCAATAACAGACTTATGTGCGTTAAGTAGCGAATCGGCAAAAGTAATTTGTTCTGGGGTGTAGGGTTCGTAGAAAAATTTGAGTTTTTTAGTTTTAGGGTCTTTTTTTCTAGTAATCTGCATAATTGGGGTCATTTTAAGTTCTCGGACTTTACTATCATTAGGAAACATTTCGATAGCTTGTGTAAGTAATTCTTGGGCTTTTAAGTAGTTATTTACTTGTGCATAGTACCGAATAAGCTCTACAAAAACTTCGGAGTTATACTTATCTTTGAGTTTGGGTTTTTTACTCTTGAAGTCAGCATAATGTGCCTCTGCAATAGGTATGAAGCTATTAACATAATCTTTTTCGTTGTTATAAAGCGCACATTTTCCTGCATAGTAGTATCCCATTCCATTTGGGTCAATTTTGCCTGCTTGTAAAAAAATAGGCTTAGCTTCTGCATATTTTTTCTGCTCATAAAATTCCATACCCTTACGAATGGTAATACGACTGATAGTATCTAAAAAAGGATGAAACTTTTTGATGTTTTTATCTTTGGGTGAAGCAGACCGTACAGCGGTCATAGCATCTTTTGTAGCTAATTCAATAGCATTAGGATATTTTTCAGCCATTTTTGGATCTTTCGAAAGCTGGTAGTAAGAATCAGCACGATATAGCAAAAGCTTTACTCTTTCGCTTCCACCTGCTTTTTTTAAAACTTTACTCACCATTTGAACACAATCCTCATAATCTGCCTGCTCATAGGCAGCCATAGCTTGTTTGGGGGTAGGAGTTTGTGCCGCTACCCAAATTCCACTTATGCTCGCAATAGCAACAAAAGAAAATATTCTTTTCATAGTGGGAAAATATGATGTACAAAATTACAAACGTTTTACAAAATTGCAAATTTTTACTTAAACTTAAAGTTAGTTTTTTACAACTTTGTATTTAATGTAATCAAATTGTCATTGCATAAAATAAACTACTATTCTGTAGTAGTTCTATTTCCTTTTTATCCTTTTTTAGACATTCTTTGAAAAATTAGTACTTTTGTAAAGCAATGGGAATACGATTTTGGATTTTATTGTTTTTTTCATCTGCACTTGTGTGTGTGTTCAGCCAAGCGCCTACAACTCCATATAAATGGCATAATTATGCTACACCGCGTTTTGCGTATCAAATAGAGTCTTACAAAGATAGGGTGTACATGCGTACTACACGTGGTATTTATGTTTATCATCCTGGCACACAGAGAGGAAAAATGCTTACTCGGGTAGAAGGATTAAGTAGTGTAGAATATTCAGCAATGGGCATTCAGGAAGATATCGGAGTTTTAGTAGGTAGCAAAGAAGGGTACGTAGATATTATTGACGGAGAAGAGGTAAAATACCGCATACTAGACATTCAAAGAAGTAACTTCACAAATAAACAAATTACTTGTTTTGCACAATACAACCAGCTATGTCTTATAGGTACTGCGTTTGGAATCGTAGTCTATAATTTTGAACGTTACGAAGTTAAAGAAACTTATACTAAGTTAGGTAGCTTCAACAGTAATACGCAGGTAAATAGCATTGCTGTTTTGAAGGATACTTTGTTTGCTGCTACTTCTTCAGGTATAGCCTATGCACCTTTACAGGGCACAAATTTACTTAATCCTGCATCTTGGTCAAATGTACCTGTACACTTAGGACTACCCGCAGGGGGAATCAAACAAATTGTGAACTATAATGACACTTTATACACATACAAAGGTGATAGCATATTCTATAAACCTACTTATAGAAAAGAGTGGCTTTTATTAGATACTATTCCTAACCTTATTCGCCTACACGTACAGCCAAACGAAATGCTTATACTCTTTGCAGTTCATCAAGTAATGCGGTACAAACATAAAAATAGTAAGAGTATTATTGAAAATGTGTATAATCCCATTCCTTTTGCTAGCGACGTTACCTATCAAAGTGGAGATTATTACTTGTCTGATATTTACACAGGGTTGTATAGGTTTCCTGAAAATGGTGCTATTTATAGAGTAGTTACCAACACAATTGATGCTGGCGACTCTAAACTACTGGCATGGAAAGATGGAAAGTTATGGGTAGGTACAGGAGGTTATTCAGCTACTGGTATGCCTTTATTTTCATCCGAAGGCGTGTTTTATTACAATGGAAAGCAATGGAATAAATTTGACAAAGGCAACAATCCTTTTCCCTTTGCTAATGTCTATGATACCTACCGTATCTATGCCCCTAAAAATTATGATGGCATATTTTTCTCGGCTTTTTTTGGTCCTTTCATTAAAGAAGCAGGGGGCTTGATTGAGTACAAAAACAATACTTTTTACCACTATAACATAGTACAAGGATTAGGTAGAAAAAATGTAGGTGCAACCATAGATATCTATGGAAATCTTTGGACAGCATCGTATGCCATAGTAGCCAGTGGAGATAGTTCCGCAGCAGCCGAAGTATGCGTAAGAACAAAAGATAATCAATGGATAAAACTTAAAGGACTAGCAGGAAATAATGACAATTTATTCGGAATTATGTCCGATGCAAATGGATATAAATGGTTTATCTTACGTTCAGACCCTAATAACAATAGTATTTTAGTTTATGATGATAGAGGAACCCCTGCCAACCTTTCAGATGACCGTTTTAGATACCTAAGTGTAGAAAATGCAGGATTAGCAAACAAAAATGTAAAATGCATTGTAGAAGATCTCAATGGTGAAATTTGGATAGGTACAGAACAAGGAATCAGTGTCTTTTACAACCCTGCAAACATATTCAGCAACAGTACCAAAGCACAATGTCCCGTGAATAATCAACGTTGTTTGCTCAATAGTGAGGTCATAAATTGTATTGTGGTAGATGGCTCTAACCGCAAGTGGATAGGCACTACCAACGGACTTTGGCTATTTAGCAGCGATGGAACTAGAGAAATATACTACTTTAACAAAGACAATAGCCCTCTATTTTCTAACAACGTATTAGACATAGCAATTAACAACAACACAGGGGAAGTTTATATTTCTACCGACTTAGGTTTACTTTCTTTTATGGGCGATTCTACACATGCCGAACCTGACGAAATGGGCGACTTATTTGTCTACCCCAACCCTTTCAAACCAAGCGAACACGAATATCTAAGCCTGCAAGGTACGGTTCGCGATGCTGATGTTAAAATTATGGACATTAACGGCAAACTCGTCAAAGCTACGGTGGCTAATGGCGGTACAGTAGTTTGGGATGGAAAAGACAAAACAGGCAATTATGTAAACACGGGCATATATGTCATATTAGTATCCGATAAAACAGGTAAAGTTAGGGGAATTACTAAATTTGCTTACATAAGAGATTAAGATTTGATAGATTATTTTTTTGGGCGTGCCCCTTTATAACGCAAGGGTCGGGGCATTCCGTACGTAGCCCGCAGCACGCCGACCTTGTGGGCATGAGTGCAAACGAAACATCTAAAACAAAAATCAATAAAAAATACCTCTTAAATCCAAGCAAATATACATTTAATTCTTGAAAAGTACGTATTTCGTTCAAATCCAAAAAAATAACTTTTTGTGCAGCTTTGAACCTTAGTTTAGGCTTTTTTATAGCTATTTTTTGATATTTAACTTACTGAAAATCAAAATTTATTTCATGAATTGAACTACAAATGCTCAAAAAAATTAAGAAAATGTAGCCAATTTAGAAGATAACCTAAGCTTCATACGTAAAATTTATGCAAATTTGCCAAGTATGAAAAAAGTTCAAACTAAGGAATGTATCACCTTGCCCGCCAGTGCAAACATTTTGTACGATACTATACTCAACATAGCCCGCTACTACGAATGGTGGCCCAGCAATATAGAACTCAATATCCTTAACTTAACTCCTGACTTTATTAACTCTGAATTAGAGGTCAAGCCCCCTACTTTTGGAACAAACTTTTCGCTGCGCATAGTGGAAGCCGTGCCCTACCAAAAAATTGTATTTCAATATTTTGAGGGCATCCAAGAAGGAAAAGGAACATGGACATTTACACCCGTAGATAGCATTTCTACCACAATTTGCTATGAAGTAGATATCATCGCCAAAGGGTTGATTACCAATTTTATCCCTGTGGAAGAGCTCATCCGCGTACAACAAAAGTTCATAAGAAATTTATTTGAGGGCTTAAAAAAGTACAAAAATCTCTAAACCGATAAAGTTTGGAACCATAATTGCCATCTTAAAAATCTTGACAAAGGATACAAAAAATTATACTTTTGTACATTATGAGAAACGTATTCTTAAACTTTCTTGTAACTAGTGTTTTTATTAGTTCGCTTGCACAAAGCAGTAAATATGAAACCGATGAAAAAGGTATCAGAAGGCAAGATAAATTAGCGATTGAAGAAGCACTATCTAAATGGGATAATGGAATAAATGAAGGAGATGAAATGGCAATTAAAAGTTTGTATGCTGATAAAGTATTGTATTTTGGGTCGCAGAAAACCCGTGAGGAATGTGTAGCAGACAAACTTAAAATGTCCCAAATACCTGAATTAGTACATAGTTTGAGTGGAGAGGTTACTTATACCAAAATTAACGATGATTGTATATTAGCTAATTTTGTAAGGCGCTTTGGTTCTGCTAATAAAAGCATACAGAACTATGGAACGTACATGCTTTTTGAACGGATCAACGGCGCTTGGAAAGTGGTTGTAGAAAGTGATGTTATTAAAGACAAAGAATTGCTGGCACAGCACAAAAATGCTTCCTTGTACTACTTGGACCCTGCCGTTTCTACTCTCACAGGTATTTACAAGAAACAAACCCAAACTTATAATTCAAAAAGCGGCAAGCAGTCTGAAATAGAAGTACACATTCTTGAATTAGAGCAGCCTATACAAGTGCTACCTATGACAACAAGTGGTAGAGTAGCTGATTCCGCATCTAAACAGTTTGACTTGGTTGCTTCACAAGTAAACAAGATTGAGTTAATGATTAGCGATCCCAAACCTTTTGATAATAAAGAAGGTAAAACAGTTACAGTAAGGGGTAAATTAGCTTTACCTTCAACCAAAAATTATTTTACAAAGGTTATTCTTAATGAAGTAACGATAGTAAAATAGCACCCTTGATGGAGTTATGCTTTTTTCGCCCCACTTCACGGAACGAAAAAAACACTTTATTTTTGTTAGTTCTGCTCTATCTTATCTATTACAAAGTTTGGTCTGTTGCGAGCCGCATCTAAAGTACGCCAAATATATTCGCCTAAAATTCCCAACCCTATCATCTGAAAAGAGGATACAAACAGCAATACTAACATCAAACTTGTCCAACCTGAAAGGCTAATTTTGCCCATTAGCTTAGCTATAAACAAAAATACACCGTACAAAAAGGCTATACCCCCAAGGATTAACCCTGTTGCAGAGATTAACCGAATTGGAAAGAAAGAAAAAGATACAAAAGAGTCTATGAAAAGCTTTATTTTTTTCTTCAAAGTCCAACGAGATTTGCCTATTTCTCGCCTTCTGCGTATGTATGGAATATTTACGTATTCGTAGTTAAGCCATGTCATTAAGTATAAAATGTTGGTATTTTTTTCATTCATTTTAATAACTTCCTCTTTAATTACTTTATCAAACAAAATAAGGTCAAAACCGCCTGATGGAACGTTTTTCAGCGCTAACTTGCGAATAAGATAGTGATAAGTGTTAGAAAATAGCTTTTGAAAAAATCCCTCTTCTCTATCTATGCGGTTAGCAATTACTAAACGGATACCCTTTTGCCAATATTCAAACATTTGTGGGATGAGTTCAGGTGGATCTTGTAGATCTGCCGCAATAAATACATTACAATCCCCTGTGGCAAAGTGCATCCCTGCTAAAATAGCATTATGCGAACCTACATTTCCTGCCAATTTAATGATTTTAATTTCTTTTTCAGGATATTTTCGTCTAAAATTTTGTAAAGCCTGCCAAGTACCATCTTTTGAACCATCATCTACGAAAATGTACTCTATTTGCGTACCTTGGGGAAACCGTACTTCATTTTCTACTAAAACTTCTGTGGTTACAGGGATATTTTCTTCGTTGAAGTAACAGGGTATAATTATACTAATTTTTGGCATAATTTGAATAAGCAAAGTTATTCAATTTTTGGACATAAATAAGCAATTAGAGTAAGTTAGACTTAATTATTATTCTGAAAATAATTTTGTTTTTTTGGGCGTGCCCCTTGCTGACGCAAGGGTCGGGGCATTCCGCACTACGCTTTCGCTTCGGTGCTCCGCTAAC
>JANWVW010000056.1 GCA_025056095.1 Bacteroidia bacterium | reverse complement strand
AGCGAAGTACCGAAGCGAAGCGCAGTGCGGAATGCCCCGACCCTTGCGTCAGCAAGGGGCACGCCCAAAAAATTAAAAAAAAATGCTCCCACCTCTTATGTGAGAGCATTCGGACCTGAAAAAGCAAATTGATGCTTATTCTAGCTTGACAATATTTCTACGAATAACTTGTTCATTGACTTGAAGGCAAAGCAAATAGGTTCCTTTTGCAAACCTTTGCATATCAATAACATAATTTTGCACACCTGATGTGAAGAAAGTATCTTTGAACAGCACTCTGCCCAATGCATCTATAATTTGCACGTTAGCTGTGGCAGGTCTTAAAAATGGGGCATTAAGAGTAATCTGGTCATAAGTTGGATTAGGGGAGATGCTGACACACTCTTCACATACGACCAACGGTTTATCTATGCTGCTTACTACAAAGTAATAATCTGCTGAAGTATTACTTACACAGTTTCCATTCCTAGCTACTACGGTATAAATTCCGCTAACTGTAGGGGTATAAGAAGACGCCGTTGCCCCTGTAATAGCATTGCCATTTAGATACCATTGATAAGAAGCAGCCACTACATTAGCATACAAAACTCCTGCAACTTCTGTAATATAAGGAGTAGGAGGAGTGCTATTTAGAACTGCTGTTACAGGAACACGAGGGCTACGGCAGGGCGCTTCTCTAACTTTCCAGTCATAAAAGAAGTAATAGTAGCCTGTACCTGCACTTGAAGTTTTTATAGAAGCCAGACCTGGAATTGTGTAAGGAAAGCTAACACCTGAATTATTTCGGTACAAATTTGAACTAGAACTAGGCGCTAGTCCTAATTGATGATTAGTGCCCACAGGAACGTTGAAATTCAATGTAACCACTTGCATGCCATTTGTCATATAGACAGTAGCACTTTGTAAAACATTCCCATTATTATCCCTTAGCTGAATAGTGCGGTTGCCTGCTCCATTAGCATATACCTTCACACTCTCTAATATGAATTCTTTGTATGCATCAAAAACAAGGTGTTGGTTAGGATGCCCTAAATATCCTCCTCCGCCAAAAGTATTATCCACAGGACCTAAACTTTGTAGCGGTTGAGGTACTTCTTCGGAAACATAAAAGGTTTGTGTGCTTGTCAGGCTTGCAATCGTGTAGGAAGTTCCTGTATGGAAGCTTGTTCCACCTGTGGGCGTATTAAACCATTTTATTACTCCCGAGCTAAGCGGAGTAGCATACAAAGTAGCACTACCTGGGCTGCATAAAGAGTCATTAGTAGTCAAGGGGGGATTAGGTGCATTTACAGTAATGTAAGCAGTTTTTACAACAGTATCTGAACCACAAGCGCCGCCATTGGCAATCAGGGTTACTGTATAAGTGCCATTAGCGGTATAGGTAGCTGTGGGATTGACTGATGTGCTAGTTGTACTATTACCAAAATCCCAATAAAAAGATGTACCGTTGATGCTAGTGTTAGTGAAATTGACCACCGCAGGAATAGAGCAGAGAGTAACTACATTAGTAGTAAAGTCTGCAACTACTCCTGGTACATAATTAGGTCCTACGCCTACGGCGTACCAAGCACGGGTAACCGCTTCATGTTCAGGTGAGCAAGCGCCATATAAATCAATAGCAGCTTGGATAGAGTAGAATCTTGCATCAGCATATTGGGAAGTTGAGGTAAGATACACACTTAAGTTGCGATACGCAATTTTTTGAGCTTTATTAAAACCAATAGCACTTACACTAAACGCGTTCCCTATATCGTTCACGCCACTTCCTCCTTGACACAAAAGGTAGAACCAATAATTTTGAACGCCACTATTTGTATGTACACCGCCATTGTCCATTGGACCTGTGTACCAATAAGTACCTAAATACGTATCGGGGTCGTTGTGTGCATTAGGGTTTTGCATATTTCGAATACCGTTCCCACTAACTGTCATTTCTTTGCCCACAATCCAGCTAAATGTAGAGGGCTTATTCGCATATTCTATAGCTTTGGCGAATATATCACTAAATGATTCGTTTAATGCTCCTGATTCGTAAGAATATACTAAGTCAGCAGTATATTCAGTTACTCCGTGTGTAATTTCATGGGCTACTACATCCAAACAAGTAAGAGGATGAAAACCAGAACTTAAATTGCCATCTCCATACGACATACGAGTACCATCCCAAAAGGCGTTTACATAATTTACACCATAATGTACATAGCTAAGCAAATTAGCGTTCATATCATCGTAGCTATCTCTATTGAAGTTGTTTTTGTAAAAGTCGTAAGTTACCTCAGCACCCCAATGCGCATCTGTGGCAACTTCATCTTTTTGGGGATTAAAATTGTTCCAATAGTTATCTGTGTCTGTAAAGTCAACAGCTGCGCTGTAGCTTGTTCCTGTTTGTAGATTATATGTTAGGATTCCGCACCGAGCTGCTTCTCTCAATCTAAAATTTCCTGGGCTTACATAATCGGCTATAATCGTCCTGTTGCCGCTAAATTTAGTTACTGCTGTACCCGTTGAGTCTATTTGATGTATCCTGTCGTTAGTTAGGATAACTTCCCCGTTTAGAGCATCTACAAAAACATATTGCCGAGATAAAGGTTGATGAGCATATATATCAAATTTGTAGGAAAGTTTGAAGTTTTGAGGTTCGTAGTTTCTGTTTTTAGGTGCAATTACTAACATTCCTTTTGGATAATACGTAGCAGTCGGGTCATTTTTTTCGATTTTGAGGTAGTTTTCCTCTTCTGGAATTTGCCATTTGTATACCGCAGCCTGAACATAGTCTAGTGCCTTTTGAAGGGCAGCCGATTCAGTTAAAAGGGGAGTGGTAGCAGCTTGTATGCCCTTGAAAAATACTCCATTAGCAGATTGAAGATAACCTTCTTTACTATGTAGAATATAGACCCCGCCCTCCACAGGAAAACCTGCATAATACTGCTGGTACCGTTCATGAATATAACCTATTTCGTCGGTTTGTTCACGGTATTTTGTCCATGAATCTAAATTAGAAGCATCTAAAGCTTGTTTTAACCACGATAGTGCCTCATTTTGAGGAATACTTTTATCTCTTACTTTCAAAAACACAGGTGCTGTACTTTGTGAATTGTATCGTACCACCGTACAGCCTTGCACTTTTTCCGATGCACTTGCACCATAATATTCTTGTGCAAATGCAGCATTGGCTAACAGCAGCCCTACCAATAGATATAATAATTTTCTCATAGCTCACTTTATTTTTTGACTTTTACTTAAAGAATAACAAACTAAAAATCAAGATGCTTAAACGCAAGTGTGTCAGAGGGAGTTAGTGTAAAGCTTGTAGCAAATATAAAAAAGATTTCTAAAAAGTCAAGTTCGTACGTCATATTTTGGTAAAATAGTAATAAACTGGTTTGAATATGATACACAAAATGCTTTTTTGGTAATTGTTAGGTTAGGTTTTGAGAACTTTTTGAAGGATATTTTGTACGCGGGTACTTTGTGTGCTGTCTTATCCCAAGATGATACTCTACTCTTACTTAAAGCGCTTCACATTATCAACTTTCATTAAGTCCATTTGTTTTAACAAAAAGGTTGAATTTTAATTTTTTGGGCGTGCCCTTGTGGGCATTCGCTGTGCTCATGCCCACAAGGTCGGCGTGCTGCGGGCTACGTGCGGAATGCCCCGACCCTTGCGTCAGCAAGGGGCACGCCCAAAAAATAAATAAACATAATTATTACTACTCTTTCCAAATTTGAGGGAAAAGTAGCAAACTAATACCTAAAAAAGCTACTATCATCGCAATCAAGTTTAGGAATTGTAGATACGATAAGCTGCGATCTAATCCATCCATAGCATTTTTAGAAATTTTAATCAAAACAGTGAGCAAAGGTACTAAAATAGGCAAACCTAAAATGCCTATCAATCCTGAATTTTGAGGAGAAGAAAAATGCGTAAGCGCCGCAATAAACGTTAATACGACCGCAAAAGCTATACTTCCAAGCCCTAAATTCAATAAAAAAATAAAATTATCCTGTACAGGATTGCCCATTATCAAAGCGTAAAAACCAAAGTTTAGAAAAGATACAATCAAAGTTAAACAAGCATTATACACTATCTTGCTAATTATTAAATCCGTAGCTGACACTTGCGTGTATAAAAACAAACTTATTCCCTCTTCATCTTGACTAAAAGTTTTAGTCATCACTTGTAATGCATTGAATAACATTAGTATCCAAAATAAAGCATTCCAGACCACAGGATGTAACTGCTGCATAGCCAAATACAAAATGAAAGTTGTACAAAATACATACAGCAGTAGACTATACAAGGTTGTTCTTTTTCGCCATTCTGTTCGCCAGTCTTTTTGGAGTAATAGCTTGATGCGTTGGATATTCATGCCGTTTTGACAAAAGTAACAAAGAAACAATAATTTTATCGTAAAACTCTGTATTTTTGTCTGAAAGGGTAAAAACTTATGCTACGCCATGTGATAATTTGGATTTTAATAAGTAGTGTAATTAGTGCAGTACAAGCCCAACAAACTAAAAAAGAAAAACCTCGCCCATTTACTCAAATTAAAATTAACGACTTTTTTAGCTTGGATAACATAGAGTTTGTTTGTTTAGGAACTTTGCAGTACGGAGAAATTATTATCGGAGATACTTTGGATGTATATACTCCGCAAGGTTTTGTGGGCAAATGTAGAATACTTGAATTAGAAAATCCTTTTACAGAAGAGAAACTCACCATACGACATGCCCCTGCAAGTCTTAAACTTAGTGCCAAAGCTTTTAACTGTATTATCAATGAACAATCCTACTTAGTTACACAGGGAAAACTGCCCTATGGCGTAAAAATAGCCCAGTCTCCTAAAAAAGCACCAAAAGATACCATAAAAGCCTATGGAAGTAATCCAAAATCACCTTGAACGTTGAAAAATCCCGTTTTTATGCGTATTTTTGTATATTCTATATGGATGCTGCGGAATTAGAAAAAAAAGCAATACTTGACCGATATAAAGTTTTGTATCAGAGTTGTAAGCATTTCAACAAACAGGAATTAAAGTTAATTCGCAAAGCATTTGATTTTGCTAACCAAGCTCACAAAGATGTACGGCGCAAGTCAGGAGAGCCTTATATTTTTCATCCTATCGCTGTAGCAGAAATTGTAGCTAAAGAGATAGGTTTAGATGCTATTTCTGTGGCTTGCGCACTTTTACACGATGTAATTGAAGACACAGCAGTGGAGGAAGAGGATATTCGCAGAGAATTCGGCGATACAGTTCTGAAGATTATTTTAGGACTAACAAAAATATCAGGGGTTTTTGAGTACGAAAGTGAGCAGGCAGAAAATTTTAGGCGCATGCTCCTGACTATGTCCGATGATATACGAGTAATACTTATCAAGTTTGCTGATCGTTTGCATAATATGCGCACTTTGGAACACATGCAACCCGATAAACGATTAAAAATTGCGTCAGAAACCTTATTTCTTTATGCACCATTAGCAGGTAGATTGGGCTTGTACAATATCAAAACGGAATTAGAGGATTTAGCTTTCAAGTACACAGAACCCGAAGAATACAACAAAATTCTTTCTCAACTCCGAGCTACTCGCGTTGAACGCGAAAAGTTTATCCAAGAATTTATTGAGCCGTTAAAGTTAGAACTGATGAAAACAGGGCTAAATTTTGAAATTAAAGGTCGTACCAAATCCATCTACTCTATCTATCGCAAGATGCAAACTCAAAACATTCCCTTTGACCAAGTTTTTGATTTATTTGCTATTCGGATTATTATTGATATTCCTGAACCTTATATTCGTGAAGTGGTCAGTGATAAGGAATTAGAGGAAATTATCAATGCCCAAAGGCAACGTGAAAAAGATGCATGCTTTAAAATATATAATGTGATTACTTCACTGTATCCTTGTAATCCTAATCGTTTAAGAGATTGGATAAACACACCAAAAGCAAACGGCTATGAAGCTTTGCATACTACCGTAATGTCTAAAACAGGTCGTTGGGTTGAAATACAAATTCGTACTCGGCGTATGGATGAAATTGCTGAAAGGGGCTTAGCTGCACATTGGAAATACAAAGAAAAAAGCCAAGCGAATACTTTTGATAAACTGATTAACGATATCCGAAATATGATATCTGTGCAGCAAAATCACAACGCAGAAGAGTTTGTTAGCAACTTTAAACTCAATTTCTTTACCGATGAAATCTACACTTTTACTCCAAAGGGAAAAATGCTTATTTTACCCAAGGGGGCTACCGTATTAGACTTTGCTTATGAAATTCATGGAGATATTGGAAACCATTGCATTGGTGCAAAAGTAAATAACAAGCTAGTGGGCAGAAATTACGTTTTATCTAATGGCGATCAAGTAGAGATTCTTACTTCCGAAAAACAGCAGCCCGAAGAAGATTGGATTAACTTTGTTAAAACAGCTAAGGCTATTTCCTTTATCAAAGACGCTATCAAAAACCGCAAAAAGCAAATTGCAGAAAAAGGCTATGAACTTTTACTTGAAAAACTTAAATCTCTCAATATAGAACCCTTTCAAAAAAATCTTTCCCGCATGCTCATTTACTTCAAAATCCCTGATTTAGCAACTTGGAATTACATGATTGGTTCAGGTAGGTTTCCTTTACACCTTTTAGATGAATATGCCAAAAATCCTAATCCAAGTAAAAAGAAAATTGTAGAGTATTCAGACAACCAAAGTATCTCCGAAGTGGTTAAGCGACTTAATAAAGACTTACAGACTATCAGCAGTACTACCAAAGATATACAATTTCAATACGCCAGTTGTTGCAATCCCATTCCAGGAGATAGTATTGTAGGACTTTATTTTCCTGAAAAAGGGATAGAAGTCCACCAAATCAAGTGCGAAAACGCCATAAAACTAATGAGCAATCATGGCAATAGAATTGTAAATGTCAAATGGAATGAGCAGCATCAAGTAGCCTTTTTGGCAGGTTTGAAAATTAACGGTGCAGATAGGATTGGAATTGTAAAGGATATTGCGAACATTATCTCTACCGAAGAGCAAATTAACATGCGAAGTATTAACATTGATAGCAACGGAGGTATATTCGAAGGTACAGTTATGCTCTACATTCAAGATACTAAACAGCTAGAACAGCTCATATCAAAGTTAGAAAAAATTCAAGGTATTTTATCCGTCAGGCGTTTTGACACATATACAAGCCAAAGCAGCTTAGTGCAGGAAACTTACATTTAAGACTTAAAGTAAATTGCTGTTGCTAACTTGCGCACAAATAATGATTAAAAATTCCTTGCAAAGCATGTATTTCTTTTTTACTTTTGAGTAACATGAAGTATATACCAAATGTTCTTCTTGCCTTGCTTCTTGTTTCTCTTGGATACGCTCAAAAAACAAAGGTTTTATTTATTGGAAACAGCTACACGGGTAGCCACAACCTTCCCCTACGAGTAAAGGAACTTGCTCTATCTATGGGGGATAGCATAGAGTATGACATGGCTGTTTTCGGAGGGTACACATTCAACTTACACTCTACTAATAGCACAACTTTGGGTAAAATTTACAGTAAGCCGTGGGATTATGTAGTGTTACAGGAGCAAAGTCAAATTCCTGCATTGTGGCCTAGTTATGTAGCAGCAAATTGTTTTCCTTATGCTCATAAATTAGATAGCCATATTACTAAAAATAATCCCTGTTCAGAAACCGTGTTTTTCATGACTTGGGGGCGAAAAAATGGAGATGCCGCAAATTGTCCCAGCTACCCGCCTGTATGTACCTATAATGGTATGCAAGCCAGATTAAGACAAAGCTACTTGCAAATGGCAATTAACCAGCATGGGAGTGTAGCACCCGTAGGTGCAGCTTGGAAAATGGTTAGAGATAGCTTTCCAAGTATAGAACTTTACGAACCTGATGAAAGCCACCCTAGTGAGCAAGGTACTTACTTAGCAGCTTGTGTATTTTATTGTACTTTTTTTCATAAAAGCTGTATAGGTTCACCATACTTGTTCGGTTCTGTTACACCCTTAGAAGCGCAGCAACTTCAATACGCCGCTACTCGCGTAACACTGGACAGCTTAGCTACTTGGCAAGGCACAGGCGATATCCCACATGCTAAATTCACTTATTCCTTGACAGGTGCTACGGCAAGCTTTACTAATCTCTCTATGAACGCCACAACCTACCTTTGGAATTTTGGGGATAGTTTCACTTCTACGGATACTGACCCTGTACATACGTACAGTGCCCCAGGAACTTATACAGTAACTTTGGTGGCTTCTAATACTTGCAAAAACTTTACTGCATCAGAAAATATAACAGTTTTACCTTTGTACCTTGACAAAAATCAAAATGTGTCTTGGAATATCTATCCTAATCCTGTCAACGATGCACTGTACTTAGATATACCTGAAAATGGAATAATAGAGGTCTATGCTATCAACGGGCAAAAAATAACTTATTTTTTTGCAAATAGAGGACTGCAAAGGATAGACACGGATAAGTGGCAAAATGGGGCTTACATGCTTATTTTTAGTACCTCTAAAAGAAGGTATCAACATTTAATCACTAAGCAGTAAATAGTTTACGCATAAAAGTCAAGTATCTAATTTGATTTTTTTGGGCGTGCCCCTTGCTAATGCAAGGGTCGGTGCATTCTGCACGTAGCCCGAAGCACGCCGACCTTGCCCACATGAGCGCAAGCGAAGTGTGGGCAAGGACACGCCCAAAAAAATAATCAAAATAAAATAAGCAAGACTTAAGCTAAAAACTGTTAATATGGTTGAAAGAAGAGAATTATTTGCAAAAAACGCGGGGAACTTTAAAGTTTTCGTAATTTTTTCTCGTTGATTTTCAACTAATTACAAAAAAACTTTGTTTTTTTTATAAAAAAATGAGGATAAACATTTGCATGGTATTGAAAACCAAACTATTTTTGTTGTGTAATCAATTTGTAAATAAATAGTCATAAGCCCGTGGACATATTTGATAAAATAGACAAAAGCATGGGGCATCTAGGTCAATATGCTGACCAAGCCCATGGATACTTCACCTTTCCGAAATTAGAAGGCGAAATAGGCACAAGAATGAAATTTAACGGAAAGGAACGTTTGATATGGTCTTTGAATGACTATTTAGGTTTAGCTAATCACCCAGAAGTTCGCAAGGCAGACGCAGAAGCGGCAGCAAAATACGGTTTTGGGCATCCTATGGGCTCTCGCATGCTTACGGGCAACAGCGAGTACCATGAGCAACTAGAAAAAATGTACGCTGAATATGCCCAAAAAGAGGATGCTATTTTAGTTAATTTCGGCTATCAGGGAAATATATCTCTGATACAAGCTTTATTAGACCGTAGAGACGTAGTTATTTATGATTCGCTTTCACACGCTTGTATTATAGATGGCGTAGTGGGCACTTTAGCTAAGCGCTTCATTTTTGAGCATAACAACATGGAACAGTTAGAGAAGCGCTTACAGACCGCCGTCAAAATTGTAGAGAAAACGGGCGGGGGGATATTAGTGATTACCGAAGGGGTCTTCGGTATGAAAGGTGATTTAGGTTACTTGCCTGGAATTGTAGAATTAAAGAAAAAATATCCTTTCCGTATTTTGATTGACGATGCTCATGGATTCGGAGTAATGGGTCCGACGGGAATGGGAACTGCCGAACATTACGGCGTACAAAAAGAAATTGATATTATATTTAATACCTTCGCTAAATCTATGGCTATGATAGGTGGCTTTATTGCAGGAGATAAAAAAGTTATACGATACCTGCGTTACAATATGCGTAGCCAAATTTATGCGAAGACAATGCCCACAGCCCTTGTACTCGGTGCAATGAAGCGATTAGAAATTTTACGAAATGACCACTCTCGCAGAGAACACTTGTGGAAAATTGTAAAAGCGTTACAAGAGGGTCTAAAAGCTCGTGGTTTTGATATAGGCCCAACTCAAAGCCCTGTAACGCCTGTTTATATGAAAGGTTCTATTTGGGAGTGCAGAAACCTTTCATTAGACCTACGCGAAAACTACAATATTTTCATGTCTGTGGTAACTTACCCTGTTATTGAAAAAGGCTCAATTATATTAAGGGTAATTCCCACAGCTAATCATACTTTGGATGATGTAGAATATACGCTCAATGCTTTTGCGGAAATTAGAGAAAAGCTGGATGCGGGTGCTTACAAAGATGATGGATTAGTTGCTCCACTTATGCCCAAGATTGTATTTTAGTTCTGCATCATTCATCTTTGGGTTTGCCTTATTTAATCCTTTATCATATAGCGTATGGAAAAGTTCCAAAAAATCTACGAAATCGTCACTACCATTAAGGACGACGTAGAGAAGTTTTATCAAAAGAACAACAAGGCAGCGGGAACCCGCGTGCGTAAAGCGATGCAAGATCTAAAAAGTCTGGCTCAGCAAATTCGTAAAGAAGTTCAAGAAATTAAGAACAAGCAAGAAGCCGAAGCACAAAAGAGTAAGCCTAGCTCTGCTAAAAAAACCGAAGACAAAAAAGGAGAAACCAAGAAAGCGGCTACTGCCAAAGCGTCTGGGAAGAAAAAGTAAATCAAGAGTACAAATTTCTTCTAACTGCTTATGCCAAAAGCATAGGCAGTTTTTATTTTAATTATAAACCCACTTTTCCAAAGCATACTTCAAAGTGGAAGGTAAAGCCCTCCAAAAATACCGATTGATAGCCACAGCAAACGAAGGTTGAAAATAACAGTTAATCGTACAACCTTCGCAAGCAGGTAAGCGCCCCTCTAATTGAATAACCTCCTGTACTTTTTTGCTGTGATACAATTCATAAAGGTTGTTTTGAATCCTAAAAGAATGCGATCCTAAATGATAACAAGGTAAAATAAGTTCATTAGTAGGCGAAATAACAATAGTACTTGAAGCTGCATAACAAACAGGATTGTCTACGTGATTACCCCCGCACGCTCTCAAGTCAAGAAAGGCTTGATTGAGATAGACTCCTTTTTTTTTACCCCATTGGCGCAGCACTTTAACTGAACTTTGCGACAATCGCCCTCCTACTTGATTATACTCAAAAACGGGATTGAGAATTAAAATTAGTCCATTAGGCTGGGTGATTTTGTGATATACATGCTCTATTTCGTGAATATTATGTTCAAAAACCGTAAATATAACATCAGGTTTTTCTTCAAGGGATTTAGCTATCTCTATGCTTTCTAAAACTTTATCAAAACATTTTACTCCCCGTGATGCATCGTGCTTTTGTTTGTCTATGCTATCCAGAGAGAAATGCAGCATATCAATTTTACCTTTTAATTTTTGAGCATACTTTGGATAAAGTAATGTATTTGTGGTAACTGTGGTTATCATGCCAAGTGCTTTTGCTTTTTCTAAGAATGTATGTAGTTCTTGATGTAGTAAAGGTTCCCCACCAGTAAAATCTACTACTTTCACGCCAAGCTTTTTAGCTTGTTCTAAGTTATTTAAGACAGTGCTTACATCGGCATAAGGAGAAGGGCGTTCCCAAATATCACAGAAACTGCATTTTGCATTGCATCTATAAGTTAAATAGTAGTTGAGCAAAACAGGATGTTTTATCCATTTCATAACTTGTTATCATGACGCAATAATAACGATTATTTTAATGTAAAAAATGTATCTTTGTACTATGTTCAAAATTTTGCCACTACTTCTTTTCTTATTTCTTTGCAATTTAACCTGGGCACAGCCTAGTATATACACTCAACGACAAATAGATAGCCTTAAAAACATAGTTGAGAACATGTCAGATAAAGATACAAATAAGATTGTTTTTAGTATGATATTAGGCAATGCACTGATAGAGAAAAAAAACGGTTTAGATTATTTTAATCAAGCTATGAGTCTCTCCATCAGAACAGGTTGGACTTATCATAAAAATGAAATTAAAGCAGATATAGCAAAGTACTATTACATCAGAGGAGATTACGAGGATGCTATGAACTATGCTACGCAAGCCTTAAAAGATGCAGAAAATGAAAAAGATATTAAAGGAATTATCAAGGCTAAAAATGTGATTGGATTAGTGTATAAAGACAAAAACAATTTGGATGCTTCAATTAACACTTTTTATGAAGCGATTAGATTAGCCCAAAATCAAAAATACAATTTTGTTTTAGGTGATATTTACATGAATATTGGTCTATCTTTCAAAAAAACGAATCAGTTAGACAGTGCGTTACACTATCAAAGACTTTCACTAGGTATTCACCAAAAAAACAATAATGTCTTGGAGATTGCAAAAAACTATAATTACATAGGGCAGATTTATGTACAAAATAACCAAAAAGACAGTGCAAGAATATATTTCAGTAAAGCCCAAAAGATTGCTCAAAAATTACAGGCAAATAACATTCTTATTGAGGTGTATAATGGGTTAGCAGATATAGAAACTCAAAATAAAAAACACAAAGAAGCCATTGAACTCCGAGAAAAAGCACTGAAAATGGCTACTCAAGATAGTCTGAAAAATGAAATGCTTGTTTGTTTTCAAGGTTTGGCATATAACTATGCGGCACTAAACAAAATAGATCGTGCTTTTTATTACATGAAACAAGAAAATAGCTTAAGACAAAGAATGTTATTAGACCACCAAAGTGATGTAGTGGCTAAGTATGAATTAGAAAAAAGAGAAGCTGATATTGCTTTATTGAAAAAGCAGCGGGTATTTCAAAGGACTCTGTTTATAGTTCTATCTATTTTATTTGTCTTGATTATTGCTTTTGCTGTAGTGCTTTACACTAGTAATTTACGCAGAAAAAAAGCTAATCAACTTTTACAAGAGAAAAATGCAGAGATAGAGATGCAAAAACAACAAATTTTAGAACAAGCAGAAGAACTTCGTGTAATGAATGAACAACTAGAACAAAAAACCAACGAAATGCTTTCTAGTATCCGATATGGCAAACGTATTCAAAGTGCAATACTTCCCTTTGGAGAACGTATTGGTAAAAGTGTTTCAGACTTCTTTGTGCTTTACATAGGTAGAGATGGACTAAGTGGTGATTTCTATTGGTTTTCAGACAAAGGTGAAGCTATTATTATGGCAGGGATTGACTGTACGGGGCATGGAATTCCAGGCGCACTGATTAGCATGATTGGAGATGCTTTGATGAATCATATCGTACATGAACGTGGTGTTTATGAACCTAAAGATATCTTGTATCATCTCAATAATGGTGTTTGTAATTCTTTACAGCAAGAAAATGACGAAATTAAGGACGGTATGGATGCTGTAATCTGTACTTGGTACCCAAGACAAAATAAACTTCTATTTGCAGGCGCAATGAACCCTCTTTACTATGTCAACTCGCAAGGACTGCACGAAATAAAAGGCGATAAATATGCCGTAGGTGGAGAAAAAAATAAACAATTTACGCAGCACACTATTTGGATATACGAACCTACTATTCTTTATCTTACTTCTGACGGCTACGCTGACCAATTTGGCGGACCTGAAAATAAAAAATTAGGCAGAAAACGAATGAAAGAACTCTTTCTACAAATTAAAGATATGCCGATGTACGCACAGTATAATGTGCTGCGTAATACTTTTGAAGAGTGGAAAGGAAACGAGGAGCAAGTAGATGATGTTCTCATTTTTGGAATAAAAATAGGGGGATAACCGCAAATAGATACTATTGAAAATAAGAACAGCAGCCGAAGCTGCTGCACAAACCTTTTCCTATTCACCTTTAACCTTTGTGCTAATACTACCGCTATGAAACTCTTCCGCGCTAAAACGCAAACATTCAACATTATTATTTTTTAGATAGTTTCATAAATTAAGCTACGCCTGAAAGATAATTTGATTTTTTTTAATTTTTTGGGCGTGCCCCTTGCTGACGCAAGGGTCGGGGCCGTCCCCCCACCCCAAAGCAAAGGGACATACCAGCGCCACCAACAG
>JANWVW010000055.1 GCA_025056095.1 Bacteroidia bacterium | reverse complement strand
GCTTATCAGCAAAGGTTTTAAAACCTTGAACTTGTAAACTTTTTAATAACACAATGCAAAAATAATATGAATTTTGCCATATCCGATGCAAAATAATTTCATTTTGTATCCGGGATTACTCTTTTTACTTTTGTGGTATGAATGTACATGCTTTCACTTTCAATAGCTTTTCTGAAAATACATACATTCTTACTGATAATTATAGCAAAGAATGCGTAATTGTTGACCCTGGTTGTAGCAACTACTATGAGCAGAATATTCTTATGGAATTTATTAAAAATCAACAACTTAAACCTGTACTCCTACTCAATACTCATTGCCATATAGATCATGTATTTGGTAATCAATGGGTTAAGACTACATTTAATATCCCTTTTTATGCGCATGAAAAAGAAATGGATAATTTACACAAGTTACCAATGTATGCACCTATGTTTGGGATACCTCCATTTAGTAGCCCCTTTCCTGATAAGTATATTGATGAAAAAGATACTGTAACATTTAGCAAAACTACCTTGCGCATTCTTTTCACGCCTGGACATTCAGCAGGTAGTATTTGTTTTTATCATCCTGAAAGTCATCAGATTATTAGCGGAGATGTCCTCTTTAATGGTAGTATCGGTAGATATGACCTACCTGGTGGTGATTATCATACTCTTATACAAAGCATTAAGACTAAACTTTTGACGTTACCTGATCAAACAATTGTATACAGTGGTCATGGACCTGTTACTACTATATGGCAAGAAAGATATCACAATCCATTTTTATAGTTCTTATTTACCATTTCCACCGTAGACCCAAGTAAATTATCCGCCCTACAATAGGGGCGTAGGTCAAAGTAGTATCAAAATAAATACTATATGGATTTTCTGCGCTGATAATAGGGCTAGGTTGTCTAACATTTAGCAAGTTCTCTCCGCCTGCATAAATTTCCAAACCTTTTTGAGAAATAAATTGAATTTGAGCTAATACAAGCCAGTAACTAGGCGCATAATTTGGTCTTTGGTATTGTATAGGGTTATTATGCGTAGTAGGTAAGCGCTGCCTGCCATGATACTGTGTTGTAGCGTCAAATTGCCATTTTTCATTGCTGCTCAAATAGGAAAGTGTAAATAAACCTCTGTGCTTAGATATAAAAGGTCTATCCATGAGTTTATCTTGTAAAGTAATTTTTACATCATAGTACTTATATGCTGCTTTTAGTGTGAGATTTTTCAAAGGTTCATATTCTAACTCTGTTTGTACATAGAAAGAGTAAGACCTACCGCGCAGATTGTAAAAGAAAATAGCTTGTGGAGTAGAATCGTAATCCTCAATAACTTGCTGTTTAAAGAAGGTATAAAAACTTTCTATCGCCCATCGCCCATCTTTATTTTTTAGACTAAATTTTTGGTCAAAACTTAAACCTACATTCCAGCCTACTTCGGGTTTAAGGTTTTCTTGCACAATCCATACTCTACTGCTAGCTAAGCTGTTAAAATTTTCAGAAATAATGTTAGCAATACGTGTTGCTTTGCCCAATACAGTTCTCAATGTGGTTTGGGGGGATAGATTCCATTTGGTATGTATTCTTGGAGTAAAAAACCAACCCAACAAAGTATGATAATCTGCTCTAAGCCCTGTGAGTAAAATGTATTTCTTTTGCCACTTCCAAGTATGCTCTGTTATAGTGCTAAAAGTATGTTCTATGCGTTGATAGTATAAATAAGCATTCTTTTCAAATATACTCTCATATCGATATTGTGCAGAAAACTTAAGAGAGTGATTGGAATGTATAGGTTCTTCGTAAATACTTTGAAGGTTAGCAAAATGTTGAATGCCTGAATAGGGTTGAACGCCAAATTCCGCTACTTGCCCATGGTGAATACCCGAATAAGTTATAGCTAATGAACGCCCTTTTTTTTCAAACAAACGCGCTACCTTAATGTAATAGTCTAATCGTTGATTTCGGACATGAATATGATATGTATTAGCAATATGGTGAAAATTTTTATTGTGGATTTGTCCACTGTTACGAGTTTCGTACAAAGCATGTAGCCCCGTTTTCACTTGCCATTTTTGGTTAGGTTCGTAAAACCATTTTTGTAAAGCGTTGATTATATTGTGCATACTCATATCCATAAATCCATCTTGGTTCTGGTCTATAGATTTAGGCATTGTACCTGCGTGTAAAAAGCTTAGCCCTTTTAATTTTGTATTTAATGAATGGCTGATATTAGCATTAAATTCACTACGCAATAAGTGATTGATATAGCCCCTTAGGAATACTTTATCCTCCACAGATTCTGGGCAATAAAAATCGACTTGTATTTGTCCTGTCAGACCTTCATATCCCTGTAAAACTGAGCCTACTCCTTTGCTTACATGAATTGCTTCAACCCAAGATGCAGGAATGTCCATAAAACCTGAAAAAATATTCAGCCCGCGGATAAGAGGTAAATTTTCAACAGTAGAGAGAGTATATTTACCGGAAAGTCCTAGCAAACTAATTTGCCGAATACCAGAAGCTGCATCAGAAAAAGAAACATCTACGGAAGGATTGGTTTCAAAGCTTTCAGAAACACTGCAGCAAGCCGCCCGCCGAAATTCATTTTGAGTAATGATTTCTTCACGAATCGGTAATGTATTGATTATTGTGCTACTTTGCTTTTCTGTTATAATAACCTCCTGATTTTGTTTAAGGGTGAGAGTAATGTTTAGCTTGTTTAGATGGTAAACAGAGATAGTATCACTAATGTAGCCCAATCGACTAACTACAACCTGAAAAGGTATTTTGATACTATCAGGAATAGACAAATAAAAGCGTCCTACACTATCTGTCTGAGTATGAATATTGGCATAGTTAACAAGTTGCACTACTGCATATTGCACAGGTTGTTGGGCTGTATCCATAACAAGCCCGAAGATATTTTGCTGCCCGTATACATATAAAACGCATAACAAAGCAGCACTTAGCAGAATTTTTTTCATAGACTATGAGCATTTGTTAAATAAGAATAGAAAGGAAAAGATAAATCAGATAACAAGAGCAAGCACAAACACCAAAAAGGCTCATAGTCTTAATGGAAAGTATTCTATTGGGGAGATGTCTATGCTGGAAGGTTCGCAGTGCTTTTTGCGATGCTTACAGATAGGTACAGGAATACCTGCAATATACCTTTTAGAATATGGAACAAAAGCAGGTGCTTTTTTTACAATTTTTTTAGAAGACTCGGATAAATATTGTTGATGATTTTGCTTAATTTGATAGGTAAGTTTGCAGCAATCACTAGGAGCAAAATATTCCCCGTAACAGTTGTTTTCGCTCTTAGAATTCGGAATAGAGTGAGTATTTTTACCTGCTTTAGGCTTCTTTTCACAGCAGGATTTGCTTTCATTTCTTTTTTCTGCACTGCATACATGTTTTTGGGGAATGATATGTGTTTGGGTATTATTTTTTGAAGCACAAAAATGTACAAACACAGGTACGCCTACGTTATACAGCACAAAGCTGATAAGTAGTATAGGCAAAACCCACCTGTGGCTTGGTTGTAGCATTTTTGCAAAGGTAAGAAAATAAAATGTAATATCCAACATTTTCAAGAATTTTTATACATTTGTTAGAGCATGTAAAAATCGCACTTTTTTACTTTGCTCTACAATGAAAAATTACACAAATTAACATTACGAAATACCAACTTGGGCGTAATTTTATTTTTCACTTTTATCCTTATATCTTTGCATTCCTGTTTAAGTTATGAGTTGGTTCAAAAGAGAAAAAGAAAATATCAAAACCTTAACAGAACAAAAACGCGAAACTCCCGACGGACTTTGGACTAAATGCCCCTCTTGTAAAAAATCTTTACATATTAGGCAGCTCCAAGATAATTGTTATGTATGTCCTTTTTGCGACTATCATCATAATATAGGTTCTGAAGAGTATTTTCAACTACTGTTTGATAATAATGAATTTACAGAAATTGCTGCGAACTTAGTCGCCGTAGATATACTCAAATTTGTAGATACTAAACCTTATAGTGAGCGTATTGCTGCAACCCAAAAACAAACTAATCTCAAAGATGCAATCCGAGTAGCTGTCGGCAAAGTGAATAAGTTGGAAATTGTGGTAGGTTGTATGGATTTTGATTTTATTGGAGGAAGTATGGGCAGTGTAGTTGGTGAAAAGATTGCACGTGCAGTAGACTATGCTATCGAAAATCACTTGCCCTTACTCATTATATCAAAAAGTGGTGGAGCAAGAATGATGGAAGGCGCGGTAAGTTTGATGCAAATGGCAAAAACCGCAGCTAAACTAGCTATTTTGGCACAGCATAAACTGCCTTACATTTCTTTATGCACCAATCCTACCACAGGAGGAGTAACAGCTAGCTTTGCCATGCTAGGCGACATTAACCTTGCTGAACCCAAAGCACTTATTGGCTTTGCAGGACCCAGGGTAATTGAGCAAACTATTGGAAAACCCCTACCAGAGGGCTTTCAAACTGCGGAGTTCTTGTTAGAGCACGGCTTTTTAGACGCAATTGTCCATAGAAAAGAACTTAAAGAAACCTTATTCAAATTATTTAACCTGCTCTTACATTAAACCAACAAGCAAAACATATACACAAAAAATGCAAAATACGTTAAAAGTAGATAACTTACTATCATCATTAAATTTCGTCTAGTACATTTGGCATGTAAATTGAATTTTTGTATTTTTGTATTGAGCTTATGCAACGTTTTTCTATCTTTACAGTATTCATAGCTGTTGTAGGTCATTTATCGGCAATAGCCCAGATAGACCCAAAGAGCAAAACCATTATGGATAATTCTTGGAATAAGTTCAGGTCTATCTCTAAGATGACAGCTACAATTAAAATTAAGACTGAAGGTCCTAATATACAAAAACCAGAAAGTAGAGTGGGAAAGGCAATAGTTAGTGGGAATAAATACAGAATTACCTTCTCCACAGAAGGCAGAGAAATTATTTGCGACGAAAAAGCGGTGTATAGCTATGACAAAAAATCTAACGAAGTTACTATCAGTGAATACTCAGCGGATAACGCGGAATTTTCTCTCAATGCTTTTTATGAGCAGTACCGCAAAGAACCCAAAGGAAAATACGTAGCAGAGGAACGACTTCCTAACGGCACTCTTACCGACCACATAGAGTTGTATCCCCCTGCACGCAAAAAGACAAACATTGTGCGTGTCCATCTATGGATAAACAAAAATACACATCTTGTAGAGCAAATGAAAGTTCAGGACCGAAACCAAAACTTTACTACATACATCTTTACGGATATCCAAATTAACGAAGCAGTATCTTCTTCTGATTTTACTTTTGATGTCTCAAAATACCCTAATGCCAATATTGTGGATCTGCGTTGATTTTGAGTAGAAAATTTTTTTTTTTTGGGCCCCCCGCGAGAGCGGGGCGCCCAAAAAATTCAAAAACAACAAAAGCTGCTTTTATTCTTTTACTATTTTGTACGACTGACCATATTCCGGAATTTGAACAAAGTATAAACCCCTTGGCCAAGTTTCTGTAGAAATTTCGCCTATGCTCTCTTTCGGAATGTATTGCTGGTAAAGAATTTTGCCTTGTATATCTGCTATTCTTATAGTACAATCTTTATTAGCGCTAACACTTATTTTTTCATGGAAAGGATTAGGATACAAATTAATCGCAGCTTGATTCTGATTGATAATCAATGTTTTAGAATTAGAATAATAGCAATTTCCTGTCTTATCTGTGGTTTTTATTCGATATGTGATTTCCGTGTTAAACAAATTTTCAGGTAGAGTATACCGATATTCTGCGTACATGTTTTCCATCATTATACTTGTAAGCTTCTGAAAAGGTTGATGATCGACACTATATTCAATAAAATGCTGATTAAATAGTAACTCGTAGGGTGTAGAAAAGTATATCTGAATTTGACGAGTTGAAGCATTGTATTTTATATCATGAAGAGTAGGTCTAATTATAGACAAAGGATTATTCAGAGTAAAAGACAAAGTTTTTTGACACCCTTCTGCATCAGTGATGGTAACCGTATAAATACCTGCTGATAGACCTGTCAAATCTTCGGTAGTAGCACCTGTATTCCATAAGAAGGTATAGGGAGGAGTACCACCGCTAACAGTAATATCTATACTTCCGTCATTGCCCATGACTGGGTCGGTAGGGGTACCGGAAGCAGTAAATAGCTGGTAAGTACAACTTTGATTGTAAGTAATTCCGGACATATTAGAAAGACTATCTTGAAAAGCTTGGAATGCATCGCACTCTGTTTTAAGCTTAAATCTGAACCATTGTTCTAATATGCGTTGAGTTTTAATTTGCTGCGTAGTTCTACTAATAGAAATTCCTGTTGACGCTGTAGCTTCTGCAAAATCACAGTTAAAATTTGGATTAGCGAAGTAACAATGTGCACCGCCGATTATACTTACAAAAGTTTTACACACACTTGTAGGAATAGCATTGTAAATAGGAATATGGTGCGTGCTTGGCGGAGTTACCCCATCTTGAGCGCCTGAAAATATAAGTGTAGGTACAGACACATTACTAGCTGCACTAATAGCCGAAGGAGTAGTTTCGGCAGGGGCTAAACCTACTACGGTAGTAACTTGTGTGTATCCAGCAGCGGCCAAGATAGAAGCGCCCCCACCCATAGAATGTCCCATAATTGCTGTTTTGTTGCTTATTTTTTGATAAAAAGGTGAGCTGGGATTTGTACCTTCTAACTTCATTCTTTGGTTAACCACTCGTAAATCTAAAGCAAAGTCGTTATGACTGGGTGAGAACCCTCCTTCTGTGCGCGGAAAGGCTAAAATGTATCCTCTTGGTACAAAATAATCCCATAAATTTTGATAAGCATCCCAAGACATGACAAAACCATGTCCCACTGTGATAACAGGAAATACTCCCGAAGCTACTGGGGTTGCCGTACCCGCAGTAGTAGCAGGATAGTAAATCTCTGTTTGGATTTGTCTGCCAGGACCTCCACCTGAACCAAAGCCGCCTGTACGAGAAGGATCGTTGAAGGTAATAGTACGATGCCCTATGGCGTACTGAGCCATTACCTTAAAGGAAAAAACTGTACTAATAGCAAGTAAAATAGAACCTTTTACAATTACACTCCATTTCATAGTTCAAGATAATTAAACTGAATTATTTGCTTACAAAATTCTATACTTATTAAAAAAAAGACAGTAGGGCTAGCCCCACATATTACAAACGTTGTTTATATTCATTTGATTGAAGCGTGTACAAAACAAAATTCTTGGCAAATTTTATAGATACAACTCAAAATTAAATTAAGCACAGTAAGATATTGATAAATTGAATCTCTTTTTTGGGCGTGCCCCTTGCTGACGCAAGGGTCGGGGCATTCCGCACTACGCTTCGCTTCGGTGCTTCGCTAACGCTTCGCACTGCCTAACGGCATGCTCCATGCCCCTCACGCAGACTGCATAAGCAATCATGTCTTTACCTTGTTTAAGCTTGAAGTACAAGGACTTACAAGCTAAAACCTTACATAACTTACAGAGAAATGAATTTTTCAGAGATCTCTTGCGTGAGGCATGCGAAGGGCGTGCGTCAGCACGGTGCGGAGCGAAGCGTAGCACCGAAGCGAAAGCGTAGCCCGTAGCACGCCGACCTTGCCCACACCAGCGCAAGCGAAGTGTGGGCAAGGGCACGCCCAAAAAATAAAACTAAAAAACTCATCAGTTAAATCTTAATTGTTCTGAACTTAAAATAGACCTAGTCCTTTGTGTTAAGCTTGGCTGATATGTATTGCCAAGTGTAAATATTGGCTTTTTCACTACCAATCTCCATACGATACTGGTCCATCTTAGCCCCATTAAACACACCTTTTATAACTCCATCTCTACCAATGAGATAAATAACAGGTACAGGAAGTGTATATTCTTTTTCGGTAGGTTTCTTGGTCAATTTTATTCCATTTTGAAGCATAGCCTGAACCTCAGGGTGATTAGCAGGAATTTTAACAGAAGACTTGTACAAGTCCATGATTTGGTGGTTAGCATCGTGCACAAACGAAAATTGAGCTCCTGTGGCTTCAATCATGTCAAAAATATCTTTTTGACTATCAGGCGTAACCATAATCACTTCAATGTCTCTACTTTTAAGATTGCCCGCAGCATTTACCAATTCTCTGATTTGAGCTTGACCTTC
This sequence comes from Bacteroidia bacterium, assembly GCA_025056095.1. NCBI lineage: Bacteria > Pseudomonadati > Bacteroidota > Bacteroidia > Bacteroidia bacterium. Next base: position 5,959 of record JANWVW010000055.1, on the reverse strand, counting down.
ACTTTGTAAAGGGCTACTAGGGTGAGAGTAGATTTGTTCGCTATAGAACATCAACAGTACATTCTTTTTTCCTCTGTACTTGTTCATGCTCACTATTCCCCCATTTTGGTTGACCGCAGTAAAAACGGGGGCTTTTTCACCAATTTTCATACAAGGCGCCACCTTAACTAATGAATCTATTACGCTTTGCGCCAAAAGCAAGCATGGGCTTGTTAAAGCAAAAAAGACAAAAATTCCTTTTCTCATAAGCATTTTGACCGCAAGTTACAAAAAAGCAACTTTTGTCTTTCTATTTAATCCAAAATTTTTTGTAAAAAATACATGAATGTGTTTGAAATGTGATGTTGTAAATCCCTGCACTCAAAGAAGTAAGGTCTATCGCATGAATACCTTTTGGCAATTCCTGTTGATATTTTAGCTGACCCAAAGTGTCGTAGATTTTAATCTGTCCTGCCGTAGGTAAATGTAAGTATATTTGTTCTTGTGCAGGATTAGGATAAATTTCCCAATCTATATCAGTATTGCTTAGCACAGATTGTAATTCTGTAGTGCAGTTAGGTGGACTTCCTGCAACAGTGTATAATGTACCTGTTAATACATACCAATCTTCCCATGTGCCACCAGTGTGAGTTTTCCAATCATTGAGATTGAAAGTGTGGTTACCTGTATTTGTACCAGGTATTTTGCATACTTTAAGGGCTTGAGCGCTTCTATTCCAAGTAAGCGGCATTCCAGGCGAACAAACTTCAGGCGTATTGGGCATCACACAGTTAGGTTGAATGAAATACGCAAAATCATTATATGTGGGATATTCTCCGTACACGCGTGCTATACCTGTACTATCTATGCACACGGCTGTATATTCATCACAGGCGATGCCGTAGGTATCTATATTGTCCTCATGCATAACCCGAGCAATAAAAGTAGTGTGTCTTCCTCTACGGTCAGGGCTATCGTAATGCGTGTCTGTAATGACATTCTCCAAAAGGGGATGATGAATAAAATCATGTTTGAGTAAAGTAACATTAGTATGATAAGGATTATTGAGGGCTGTGCTGGAACTTATCGTGCCATATTGAGCAGTAAAAACTATACCTCCTTGAATAGCCATACCTGCTGAAGTACCTCCAATAGAAGCTTTTTTAACATGAATAAGGTAGTGAATAGCACTATCTACGGGCGTGTTATTCCAATAAGATACATATTCCCATTGGTTGCCCCCTGCAAACCACAACGCTTCAGCATTTTTAATTCGGTTGATAACGTACGGTTCATAAGCGGCTAAGGCATTATGCATCACAATCGTTTCCACAGAATTGACCGTTACGCCTAATCCACTGTAAAAATAGCTATTGTAGCCGTCTGCACCTGAAGTGCGCAGCACTACTACATCTCCACCTGCTGCCCCTTCTAAAAACCATTTAGCTGCTGAATCATGTTCAGAAGCACCGCCCATTAAGGTAATTCGGTATTGGCAAGCAGTGGTTACATCGTTAGTATCTCCTACAATATATTTAGTATAGTTTTGAGCAAACACTACTATCCCTGAAAAACACAAAACAAAAAGACAATACCACTTCATATAACAAAACTAATCAATTCATAACATTTCTACAACAATGATAGCTCTATGGCAATAATAATAACGTACAACACTACTACCATTGCCAAAAAAAGGTTTAAGAGCAAAGAATTTTTGTACTTACCCATTTCTTTTTTTGTATTGAGAACCATTAAGCTAATGGCTACCATGGGCATAAACAATGAACCAAAAAGGCTGTACATTACTAGTAAAATTTGTGCTTTCTGAACTAAAAAAAACATGGCAGTCAGTATCATAAAAGCTTGAAAATACCGATAAGGTAAAGTAGTTGTATAAGAACCTTCAAAAGAACGTTTTTTCAACAAATAGTATCCGTTTGCAAAAAAGTAAGGTACGCTTTGCCATACTCCCAGCATTGAACCTATTACGGCGGCATAAAAGCCTGAAATAAACAAATATCTACCTACTTTTTCGTCCATTAAGCTGCCTATTTTTTTGAAAGCTTCTTTGGCTGATTCCTCTGAATCGGCTAATATTCCATGAGGGCGTAATACGTGCGACACAATAAATAAAATACAAGCACCAAACAACCCTGAAATAAGGTATCCCGCAGCCGCACTCAACTTCACTTCTTTGAAGTTTGATAATCTATTCCAACCTTTTTCTTTTATCCAATAGCTAAAAGAAAGTAAAGTAACCGTTCCCCCTATGCCGCTGATAATTGCCAAAATAACCACAGGTTTTTCTATCGGAAACGCAGGTAAATCCAGCATATTACCTTGTACCTCTACTCTAAAACAGCTAAGTAGTATAGCCAAAAACATGAAGCCCACTACCAAAGAAATAAACTTCTCAAAACCTTCAAACCGAATAAAACGAACAAATATCCAACCTATAAATCCATGTAAAGCAGCATAGATAGCGTTATTGTATTTTGAATAATCGTGTAATTTAGGCACATCAAGTTGATGGATAGCTAACCCACATGCACCCATTAGCGCCGCAGAAACTAAAATTGCCCATACAAGAAAGTAAAGGATAAAAATAATCTGAATCCACTTCGGAAAAGCAGTAAGCCAAGTTTCTAATATCGTTTGACCTGAATACAGTTGCCATTTAGCCATTCCTACCGTAAGAAAATATTTGAGCAAAACCCCTAACACAATAGCCCATAAAAGGCTTGTACCTGCTACTGTACCCGCCCAAGTAGCCCCAAAAAAATCGCTTGCTCCAATTCCTGTGGCTGCCAATAAAACCCCTGGAAAAACAACCTCTAAATACTGTTTAATTTTTGACATTCTCTACCAAGTTTCGCCTGCGTACCACTCTTTGTACTTGACATAATTATCTGCCGTTTGATGGATAAGCGCAATAGAGTGTTCATCCAATCGTTTTTTGAATGTAGCAGGATTACCCGCATATAAGCTACCTTCTGGTACTTCTGTATTCGATAGCACTACGGCACCTGCAGCAATAATGCTATTTTTTCTCACTACTGCTCCATCTAATACTTTAGCGCCCATTCCAATGAGTACATTATCCTCAATTACGCAGCCATGCACAATAGCACCATGACCAATAGATACATTATTCCCAATTGTCAAAGAGTACTTTTGATAAGTGCAATGTAAAATAGCCCCATCTTGAATATTCGTACGGCTGCCGATACGAATACTATGCACATCCCCGCGGATAACTACATTAAACCATATACTACACTCATCGCCGATAACTACATCTCCAATAATGATGCTGTTTTGAGCAATAAAGCAATTTTTGCCGATGATAGGCGTTTTACCTTGCAGAGTTCTAATCATAATTAGCAAAAATATACATTTTTTCAGACAAATTAAGTTTATTATGAAGATTTTTTGGGCGTGCCCTTGTGGGCATTCGCTACGCTCATGCCCACAAGGTCGGCGTGCTGCGGGCTACGCTATCGCTTCGGTGCTTCGCTTCGCTCCGCACTGGGCTAACGCCCACCCTCCGCATGCCTCACGCAAAAATTTTTCTTTATGTCATCTTTTCATATAACCATTCTTATCTAAAAACCGTATGTTTGTATCTTAACTTATGGCTAAATTAAATCAATCCGAACAGAAAATTCTAGACGAAATAAATGCTTGGAAAGCAGAAAGCCCAAGTTTTTTGTCAAAAGTAAGTGCCACTTTGGTAAAACCCATAACTTGGGCAGGCAACCAACTCATCCCCGATGAAGTACAAAACAAAATAGCAGAGGTCGTACAAAACATAATAGAAAAACTTCAAGTAGCTTCAAATTGGACCGTCAACGAAAAAAGTATCCTTCAAGATATACAACAATACGCTCCAGATATCCAAACCGTTAAAGACATTAAAAAAGCAAATATTCAAGATTTAGACACGGTTTCCATACTGTACATCAAAAGTAACAAGCTAGTCAGTGCAGTACAAGGCTTAGGTACAGGCTTAGCAGGATGGTTAGGTCTACTTGCTGATTTACCTGCTTTCTTCCTCATAAGTATGCGATTAATTCACCAAGTAAGTATATGCTACGGATACAGCAAAGAAGGGGATAACAGCACATTTGAAACCAACTACATGCTTCATGTATTCAAAGTAGGCACAGCATCCTCTCAAACAGAAAAACAAAAATCACTCTCTATGCTCAAAGATTTAGAAACTGAATTTTATCAAGAACAAGAACCTTCACAAGATCCGCTTATTAAACACGTAACTAAAAAAATTGTCATAGGAATTTCTACCAACCTTGTGCAGGAAATTGTAATGCAAATTCTGCGAAGAAAAGCTATAACTATGTTACCCGGTGTAGGAGCACTTATCAACTCAGGCTTTAACTACTTGTACATGCAAGATATAGGAACAGCAAGCTACATGCTCTACCGAGAACGCTTTTTGCGAGATAAATCTGGCAGAGGTAAAATCATCACTATAAAAATTGATGGCTGAAACAATTACTCACCCGTTTATTTTGCAAGCTATACCCAAATCATAGCCATTTAGTCCCAAAGATTGAAACTTTTGTTCTATAAAAAGACTTCTACTTTGGTATGAAAGTAGTACTAGCAGGCTGCACAGGCTTTATTGGAAAGCCCCTAACTGAATACCTAGTCCAAAAGGGGTACGATGTAGTTTCTTTGGTAAGAAAAAACAATCCTGCATTACCTAGCACGGTCAAACAAGTACTTTGGAACGGAAAAGATCAAGGAGAATGGAGTAAAGAAATAGATGGCGCGCACGCAGTGGTCAATCTTTCGGGTGCAGGCATAGCAGATAAAAGATGGACAGATGAACGCAAAAAGTTAATTGTTAGCAGTAGAGTAGAAAGTACCCAAGCCATTAAAACAGCAATTGAAAATGCCATTCAAAAGCCCAAAGTGTGGATAAATGCATCTGCTGTCGGATATTATGGCAAACTAGATAATCAAATTGCCACAGAAGGAAGCCCTGCGGGCAATGACTTTCTTGCCGATACCTGCCGCATGTGGGAAGAAGCCACAAAAGGTGCAGAAAAGTACACTCGCTTAGTGATTCTTCGGATAGGAGTAGTTTTAGAAAAGGACGGCGGTGCTTTACCTAAAATGGCTATGCCATTTAAAATGTTTGTAGGTGGGCATACAGGTTCAGGAAAACAAGGATTCCCGTGGATACACAGGGATGACGTAATAGGACTAATCGAATTTGCAATTAAAAACGACAAGGTAGAGGGCGTTATTAACGCTACTGCGCCAGAGTTACTTAATAACAAAGAATTCTGTAAAGTACTAGCCAAAGTTTTGAAGCGCCCCAATTTATTCCCCGTACCTGCTTTCATGCTTAAAATGATTTTTGGAGAAATGAGCGCTATGCTTTTAGAAGGACAACTTGTAAAACCTCTACGCGCGCAGGAGTATGGCTATACATTCAAATACCCAACTGCTGAAAGCGCACTAAAAGCAATTTACGGATAAATTCAAAAACCCATATCTCTTTTATCAAGGAATTTGTTTGTACGCTTGCAGAGAAAAAGCAAGAGGCTTTTCTTTCAGCAGCCCTTTTATTTTTGACCATAACTGTCTAAAAAAATCACTTTGGCGATAGTTTTCTAAGTCCTGTTCTGAATTCCACACACTGTACGTGTAAAAGCGATTAGCTATGCGCGTATCTTTACACAAAACCAATTCCATACAACCGGGATAATTTCTAATTTGCCGTGCGTGTTCATCAAACAAGCTTAGAAACTCTTGGACTTTATTTTCTTCAAAAGTTAAGACAACTATTCGTGTAATCATACATGCGGAGGGACTTTCTACTCAAATATCAGTTCTATTTTTATTTTGCACAAGGATTAAGATTTAATTTTTTTGGGCGTGCCCTTGCCCACACTTCGCTGTGCTTGTGTGGGCAAGGTCGGCGTGCTTCGGGCTACGCTCACGC
>JANWVW010000054.1 GCA_025056095.1 Bacteroidia bacterium | reverse complement strand
TTTTTTTTTTTCCCAAATTTTTTATTTTTTCTTTTTTTTTTTTTATTTTTTTGGGGGTTTTGGTGGGGGGCTCCCCCCCAAAAACCAAACGCCCAACATGCCCCTGCACAGAGCTAACACTTATCTTTATGCACTCACACAACTCAACTGCAAAAAATCGTTCTATTTTGCTTTATGTAAAGTTTTAGCTTGTAAGTAGTTGTACTTCAAGCTCAAACAAGGTAAAGACATGATTGCACAGGTCATCTGCGTGAGGGGCATGGAGCATGCCGTTAGGCAGTACGAAGCGTTAGCGAAGTACCGAAGCGTGAGCGTAGTGCGGAATGCCCCGACCCGAGCGTTAGCGAGGGGCACGCCCAAAAAAACAACATAAAAAAGTAAGTTAATTTCATTTGTAGATGAACTTTTATACATACTTGAGCCATTTTTGAGGTGTATAAAAATTTTTATTATGTTGTAACAACATATTAAATTTTTTGTTATCATTGCAAAAAGAAGGTTTATGATAGAAACTGCATCTAGAAATACATTTGCTGAAACTGAAAACCAAGCCATGATTCGCGAAATGGTCCGCGAATTTGGCGAGAAATATATTCGTCCTGTGGTGATGCACTATGATGAAACGCAGGAATTTCCTTTTGAAATATTCAAAAAACTTGGCGAATTGGGGCTGTTAGGCGTATTAGTTCCTACTGAATACGGTGGAGCAGGCTTTACTTACATAGACTACGTAACGGCTATTATTGAGTTAGCAAAGTTTTGCCCTGCTATTGCACTTTCTATGGCTGCGCACAATTCGTTATGTACAGGTCATATCCTACAACATGGAAATGAAGAGCAGAAAAGAAAGTATTTACCACTATTAGCCACAGGAAAATGGATTGGCGCTTGGGGCTTAACTGAACCTAACACAGGTTCTGATGCTGCCCGAATGCAATGTGTGGCAAGGCGAGAAGGCGAGTACTGGGTTATCAATGGAACTAAAAATTTCATTACTCACGCAAGCGTAGGTGATGTAGCCGTAGTAATTGTACGTACTGGCGAGCTTGGAGACTCTCATGGCATGAGTGCTTTTATCGTAGAAAAAGGAACCCCAGGATTTAGTGCAGGTAAGAAAGAAAACAAGCTAGGCATGCGCGCTTCTGATACAGCGCAATTAGTGTTTGACAACTGCCGCGTACACCAAAGCCAAATGATAGGCGAAGAGGGTGAAGGCTTTATTCAATCTATGAAAGTATTAGATGGGGGAAGGATCTCTATTGCTGCGCTTTCCGTAGGTATAGCCAAAGGAGCTTTGGAAGCTAGCTTAAAATACGCAAAACAACGCGAACAATTCGGTCAACCCATTATCAACTTTCAGGCTATTCAGTTTAAGTTAGCAGATATGGCTACCGAAGTGGAAGCCGCCGAACTCTTAACCTATCAAGCTGCGTGGATGAAAGATAACGGTAAAAATGTAACCAAAGAAGCATCTATGGCAAAATATTTTGCATCGGAAGTTGCTGTAAGAACAGCTAACGAAGCAGTGCAAATATTTGGCGGCTACGGCTATACAAAAGAATATCCCGTAGAAAAATACTATCGTGACGCGAAACTTTGTACTATTGGCGAAGGTACATCCGAAATTCAAAAATTAGTTATAGCCCGAGCGTTGTTGAAAAGCTTAGCTTAGTTAAAAAATTGTATTTTGAAGGAATTGTTTGATAACTGTTCCGTTTTTTGTAAAAGGGAACACGAAAAACGCAGCGCCCCTGTGCTATTAAAGATTTGCGTGAGGCATGCGGAGGGTGGGCGTTAGCCCAGTGCAGAGCGAAGCGAAGCACCGAAGCGATAGCGTAGCCCGAAGCACGCCGACCTTGCCCACACAAGCGCAGCGAAGTGTGGGCAAGGGCACGCCCAAAAAAATAAAAAGATTAAATCAAAGTAAAGTCTACTGCTTCACTTCGGCGAAAACAGCATATTAGTCCTACTCAATACCTCTTGCGTTCAAGGCTTGCTGATACGACTTAGCATTTTTTTTATGAGTTTGATAATCTTGGGCAAATACATGATAGCCCGAAAAGTCAGGCTTTGCACAAAAGAATAAATAGTTGTGTTTTTGATAGTTCAGCACTGCGTCAATAGAAATTTTAGAGGGATTGTTGATAGGTCCAGGGGGTAGCCCTTCGTACAGATACGTATTGTAAGGACTGTCTATTTTGAGAATATCCCCTGCCACACGCTTGATGGTAAAGTCTTGGGCTGCAAACACTACTGTTGGGTCTGCCTGCAGCTTCATTTTTTTGAAGTACCTATTAAGATAAACGCCTGCAATAGTAGGCTTTTCGTCATTTTTTTGCGTTTCCGCTTCAACAATAGAAGCTAAAATAATTACCTGCAAGGGGGTTAAGCCCATTTCATTTGCTTTTTGGATGCGCTCTGCGTTCCAAAATTTTTGATAAGCTTGATAGAATTTTTGAATGATTTCCTTAGGGGTAGCTGTCCAATACATTTGGTAAGTATCGGGTATGAGAATACTCATTACTGTGGTATCTTTTACGCCGAATTCTTTCAGTAGTTGGTTGTTTTTCAAAGCTGCTAACATGCTATCGGCATGCAGGTTAAATTTTTCTGCAACAAATTCGGCAAAGTCTTCAGGAGTTCGGACAGTTCTAAACACAACATTTATGGGTGTTTGTCTACCTTTGAGAAGAAGGTGAGCAATTTTGGCGTTGGAAAAGCCTTTTTCAATTTTGTAAGCACCTACCTTGGGCATTTTTAGTCCCATTAAAAAGGCTGTAATTTTGAAATTAAATGGAGTTGAAAGAACCTCATTATCTTGCAATATTTTGACTACGTCTTGTAGAGTTGTGCTTTGTTTTACATACAAAACAAAATCTTTTTGCGCAGCCTTAGAAAAAGCTGCGTTTAAAATCCATGTTGCAGCTACCGATATGATAAGCAAAGCACTTAGAATAGCAATGAGTAGAATTCGCTTTTTTTTACGAACAGGTGATACCTCGTAACTATCCATAAGCTTTTTTACTGTTGAGCATTTTGGCTGATATGGCTCATAATAGTTTTTTCTATGATTTTGCCATACCACTCGTGTTCAAGCAGTAAAATTTCCCTGCCGATAATTTCAGCACTCCAACTTTGGTCAAGGCGCTTGACTTTTTGAAAAATAATTTCACCTTCGTCATAGTTTTCGTTAACGTAGTGTATAGTAATACCGCTTTCTTTTTCTCTATTTGCCTTGACTGCTTCGTGGACGCGATGTCCATACATGCCTTTGCCGCCGTACTTTGGAAGCAAAGAGGGGTGAATGTTGAAAATTCGTTTAGGAAATTTTTGTATTAGTTCGGCAGGTATGAGTTTTATATATCCTGCCAGGACCAAATAATCGGGTTTAAATTCCTTGATACGTTCATAAATGGCATTGCCGTCTTTTACCTCTTCGGGGGTTAAGATAATGGTTTTTTTGCCGTAAGCTTTGGCTTTTCGTATAACCCCAGCTTCAGGATTATTTGTAACTACCCCTGACACTTGAATAAGTTTATGCCGTTTGAATCGCTCCATGAGCGCTTCGGCATTTGTTCCATTACCTGAAGCAAAAATAACCAGGTTTATTTTTTCAGTGGTGTTATCCAAGCTATTTTTGTTCATGTTGCTTTCTCTGTTTTCTAATTTTGTTTAACTTTGCCATTACCTTATAACCTGTGGCATCACGGTAGCTTTTTTTAGGGATGAAAGTATACATTTCCGCTTGCTCAACAGGTTGTTTGTAGATTTTATTTTGAAGAATTACCCAAATGGCGAAAGTATCTTGCCCAAAATGCTTTTGGGCTTCCGAAATAGCTTTATCAGGATGATTGGCGATGATTGTACCTACATATCTGGGATGCTCTCCTCTGTGAAATTGATAAAAAACGTCATAAGGAGCTTCTAAGTGGGCAGGGACCTCTTGCGAAACAAAGTTTTCATTTTGGTTTCTTTCTATGTTATATGCGTAAATGTCTGCGGTTTTAGCAAGCCATAGGTTATAGCATTGCAGTCGGCGGGCGTATTGTTCTTTTGCGAAAAGAAAAGCTACCTCTGTGCTGCTCGCATGTACAGCGCCTACATGAATATGGGGCTCATCGGGTTTCTTTTGGTGAAAAACCTCAAAAGTTTGCCATTGTTCTAAATCTTGTTCAGAAAAAACAGTTTTTGTGTTTTCTTCTATGTGGAAGCGATTTATTCTCGGGTCAAGCGACTTCATTATACGCAAAGGTATAAAAAATAGTGATACTATACAACAACAATATAAATTAACGCAGCAGGACTGCTTTTTGGGATAGTCCTGCTGCATGCAAGTATTAGTTTGAGTTCAGATTTTTATTTCTTTTTAGCTTGTTCATCTTTTGATTTATTTTTTTCCATCGCTTTGGCTTGCTCTTCTCTTTCTTTAGCTGCTAATTTTTCTCTTAGACCTATCAAGGCGTCTAGATCACCCAAGGTAGGTGTCGTAGTTTTTTCCTCTTTCTTTTTAGCGGTTTCTTTTTCTTTTTTAGCTTTTTCTTTTTGCTCTTTTTCGGGCGATACTTCTGCTACTATAATTTTACGATTTTCTTTACTAAACTCTGTTACTACTAAATCTAACTTATCGCCAACCTTATACTCTTCTCTTTTACGTTGCAAGCCTTTGTAGGGTAAAAAGCCTTCAACGCCATAAGGTAACTCTACTACTACGCCCTTATCTATAAATTTGAGAATAGTGCCTGGATGCTTGGAGTCTACGGGGAATACACTTTGGAATATGTCCCAAGGATTTTCTTTGAGCTGCTTGTGTCCCAAGCTTAAACGGCGGTTTTCAGGGTCAATTTCTAATACAACAACTTCTAATTCTTCATCTTTTTTGACAAATTCGGAAGGATGCTTAATCTTTTTAGTCCATGACAAATCCGATACGTGAACTAAGCCATCTACACCTTCTTCTAATTCCACGAACAAACCAAAGTTTGTGATATTTCTTACAATACCTTTGTGTCTAGTACCTACGGCGTACTTGATTGGAGCTTGTAGCCATGGGTCAGGAGTAAGCTGCTTGATACCCAAAGACATTTTCTTCTCTTCACGGTCAATGGACAACACTACAGCTTTAACTATATCGCCTACTTTCAATATTTCTTGGGGATTGCGCGCATGCTGTGACCAAGACATTTCGCTTACATGTACTAGTCCCTCTACCCCAGGAATTATTTCTATAAATGCTCCGTAGTCAGCAACTGTAACTACCTTACCTTCTACAATGCTTCCTTCTTGTATATCTTCAGAAAGTGAGTCCCAGGGATGGGGAGTGAGCTGTTTTAGACCTAAACTTATGCGTTTTTTCTCATCATCAAAATCTAATACAACGACGTTAATCGTCTGATCTAATGAAAGAATTTCTTTAGGGTGAGAGATTCTACCCCAAGACATGTCTGTAATATGTAACAATCCATCTAAACCGCCTAAATCTATAAAAGCACCAAACTCTGTTATGTTTTTGACTACACCTTCCAAAACTTGTCCTCTTTCTAAATTTTGCAAAATTTCGTATTTCTGTGTCTCTAAATCTTTTTCTATCAGTACCTTGTGAGAAACCACTACATTGTCGTATGGGGTATTGATTTTGACAACCTTGAATTCCATTGTCTTACCCACATAAACATCAAAATCTTTAATAGGTCTAATGTCAATCTGAGAACCTGGTAAGAAGGCTTCTACGCCCATAATGTCTACGACTAAACCTCCTTTGGTTCTACGTTTAATGTACCCCGTTAGTACTTCATCGTTTTCGTAAGCTTCATAAATTTGGTCCCATACGCGCAATGTATTTGCTCTCTTACGAGAAAGCACTAGCTGACCTGACTTGTCTTCAATGTTTTCCACTAATACCTCTACTTCATCACCTACTTTCAGGTCAGGAAGGTCCTTGAATTCAGACAAAGGAACTAACCCATCGGACTTAAAGCCGATATCTAAAACTACATCTTTTTCATTGATAGCAACCACAGTACCTTTTATTATTTGCTGGTTGCTAATGGGCTTCAGCGTTTTGTCATACAACGCTTCTAACTCTTTGCGTTGCTCGGGAGAGTAAGTTTGTTCTTCCTCCCATACAAAATCGTCTTCAGGTTCAATTGGACGGTTATTCATTCATAGTTCTCCTTTTCCCCTTTCTTCAAAAGGGATTGCAAAAGTAGTAAAAGTCAATCATTTGGACAAACAAAATCCATCTTTTTTTCAAAAACCATACAAAATTTAAGCTAACTAATTGATAAACAGTTACTCACAAGATTAAACAACTTTACTTAACATTAACTCTTTTTTCCTATTTTTGCGTAATGAAAAACATCATTATTACAGGCGGAGCAGGTTTTATTGGTTCTCATGTAGTTCGGCACTTTGTTAAGCGATATCCTAACTATCAAATTCATAATGTAGATAAGCTCACCTATGCAGGTAATTTACTTAACTTAGTAGATATTGCCCACTATCCCAATTACCATTTTCATAAAATAGACATTTGCGATACTGAAGCCATCAAAAAGCTAGTATATGAATTTGAAATAGATGGGATTATTCATTTAGCAGCAGAAAGCCATGTAGATAGAAGCATACTCGGACCACGTGCTTTTATAGAAACTAACATAGTAGGTACTTTTTCACTTCTGGAAGTAGTGCGTGAAGCTTGGAAGGGTAAAAAAAATGTGCGTTTTTACCATGTTTCTACTGATGAAGTGTATGGCTCATTAGGTGAAACAGGTATGTTTGTAGAAACTACTCCCTATGACCCTAGAAGTCCTTATTCTGCATCTAAAGCGGCTTCAGACCATCTTGTTCGCGCTTATGGGCACACGTATAACATTCCCTATGTAATTTCTAACTGCTCTAATAATTATGGTTCACATCAATTTCCTGAAAAGCTTATCCCTTTATGTATTCAGAACATTCTAAAAAACAAACCTTTACCTATTTACGGAAAAGGAGAGAACATTCGGGATTGGTTATGGGTAAATGACCATGCTCAAGCGATTGATCTTATTTTTCACCATGCGGAAAATGGGCAGACTTATAATGTAGGTGCGCACAATGAGCGCCGCAATATTGATGTAGTTAGAATGCTTTGCGATGAAGTAGATAGACAAAGGGGCATTCCTGTTGGTACTTCTCAGAAATTGATTACTTTCGTTAAAGATAGACCTGGGCATGATGCCCGTTATGCCATAGACTCTACTAAATTGCAAAAAGAGTTGGGCTGGAAGCCTTCAGTAACTTTTGAACAAGGATTAGCGCATACTGTAAAATGGTACTTAGAAAACCAAGATTGGGTAGAGCAAGTAACCTCTGGGGAGTATCAAAAGTACTACGAAATACAGTACGGCGATAGGTAAATACTCAATTGTTTTGTACACACATATTACCTAAAAGTTAAGTTTTTTATTTTTTGGCATGCCCTTGTGGGTATTTCGCTTGCACTGATACCCACAAGGGCGGCGTGCTGCGGGCTACATTGCGGAATACCCCGACCCTTACACCAGTAAAGGGCACGCCCCAAAAAACGTAATAGCTAAAAAACATCCCAATCTCCCAAGGTTACAAACCACTTTTGACTATCCTTTATTATGTCGTAATGAGAATTTTGTACAGGGCGAGTAAGCAAATGCAGTTTGCGAGGATTCATCCATTTAGGAACAGGCAAAAAAAAGAAAGGCTTTTTCTGACCAATAAAATGTTTATCACACATTGCGGCAAAGATAAAGGCTACCTTTTCGCCTGCACTATACTTTTGGCTAATCGTAGGCGCATGCTGAATCAACTCAAAAAAGTGTTTGATGTCAGTAAACGCATAATCCATAAGCAGCAGCACAGGTACCTTAAACATTGTATCTATCTTAAAAATTGCTACGGCAGTGAGGTTATTTGCTTCGTAATATCCTAACGTAAAGTATGTAGAGTAAGGACGCATTTTATAGCGCCATGTTAAGTACTCAACGTTTCTGATTACGTAGTTAGAATACTGTTGAAGGTATGTCTGATATAATCGTTCTACAGAGGTATCAAAATTTTCTATCTCTTGGATGGATTCAGTTTTTTGTTTTTGAGGAATTTTCAAAAATAGGTTCAAAATGTAGCCCAAAGCATCATTTATCAAAGGGATTTTCAACTTTTTGCGCAATAAAATGCGTGTGTCTATCCAAAGAATGTAGGATTTAAGTACATCAATGATAGTGTAGTCATTGTACTTTAAGAAAGTATGGATACTTTTATGGTTGGGAAAAGTGTAGCAAGCTTCAATTTTCTGCGTATCAATATCTTGGTTGGCGTATGTGGCTAATTTTGTAAAAAGCCCTTTTCCCCGAGCTGCGGGATGAATTGCTACATCTTGTATCATTGCAATTAGCCCATCTTGACCTGCAATTTTTCCCTCATAGATAGGTACATGATAGTATCCTACAATTTGGTCATTCATTTCGGCTACATACACACATGAGTGCTTTCCTGGTGTGTTTACGTATTGCCAATTCCAAAAATTTTCGTTCATCACAGTTGCTTTGTGAGATTGGGTTTCATTCAATATTTCTTGGATATGCGAGATAAGTTTAGTTTGCGGTAGCGCAAGGTCAATCTTGTAAATCCTGTATGCTGATGGTTGGGATGTGATATTGTTTGACATATTCCGATATGTATTGTGATAAAGTTACAAAATTAAATTCTTGTATTAAGCGCTCTGTACGCGGATAGGTCTTTTTTAAGTGAGTGTAGTGCGTAATTTTGGCGCGCCAATCTAGTGGTATTTTAGGATGATGAGGATCGTACTCCCAAGGATGTATGTAAAAAATAGTAGGTAATTCGGCGTTTTGTCTTTTCTTTATTCCTGTACGAGTAAAAAAATATGGGAACAGACGAAAATAAGCTCCTCCAATTCCCCAATTCTTTTTTAACAAACGAAACCTAGAAACAGGAAACTCAATGATATGATTCTCTTTTATCTCAAAGATAGTGTCAGGGCAAGTAGCAATTCCGTAGCGCCAAGTTTTTACGGGGGAGATGCTGCAATCAATTCTAAATCCTTCTTCGGCTAATATATCTAAAGCCCACAAGCTTTTTGAGGTAATAGAAAAAAAGGGGGAACGATGAGCTAAAATAGGCTTTCCTGTGAGGTCTTCTATAAGACTTTTTGTCTTTTTTATTTCTTCTCTAAACTGTTCGCGGGTCAGATGATACACTTTTTCGTGAGAATATGTATGTGAAGCTAATTCGTGTCCTGCCTTATCCAATTCCTTTATCAAGTGGGGATAGTGTTCGGCTATCCAGCCTAATGTAAACCAAGTTGCTTTAACTTGGTAGGATTCTAACAGATTAAAAATGGTATAAAAACTCTTTTCTATTCGCCTATCGTACTGATTCCAGCTTGAGAAAGGGAGTTCTATTCCATGAAACCAGTCCTCTAAATCTACCGAAAAAACAACCTTTTTTAAGATATCAGACATGAATGCGTTTTTGTTAATTGATAAAGCAAATATATAGAAATTTGCTAATCTAACAGAGTTCAGCTACCTTATTTACAGAATTAAAAATTTATGTGAAAGTTAAATTTTAACTTTTTTGGGCGTGCCCTTGCCCATACTTCGCTGCGCTTGTATGGGCAAGGTCGGCGTGCTACGGGCTACGCTAACGCTTCGGTGCTTCGCTTCGCTCCGCACTGGGCTAACGCCCACCCTTCGCATGCCTCACGCAAGGGATCTCTGAAAAATCCATTTCTCTGTATCTTATGCAAAGTTTTAGCTTGTAAGTACTTGTACTTCAAGCTCAAACAAGGTAAAGACATAACTGCACAGGTAATTTGCGTGAGGGGCATGGAGCATGCCGTTAGGCAGTACGAAGCGTTAGCGAAGTACCGAAGCGAAGCGTAGTGCGGAATGCCCCGACCCTTGCGTTAGCAAGGGGCACGCCCAAAAAATCAAGCTATTTTTAGAAGTAATACAATTTTACATTTAGTTACCTGGCTGTTTATACTACAAGGCAGGAAATACAAACTAGGTTTTTTTTGCATCCCTTGACTTTTGTTTTTTCAATTGGAGTTTTTTTATTCTGAAAGTCTTGCTTACATCTACAATATAACGTTTTTGTAAAAACTTTCTACCCAGCAGTACTCTGTAATCCATATCTTTTCGGTCAGCAAGTGTAAATTCTGTTAGTATTTTGCGTTTTCCAAGTACAACCACAGTTTCAATAACGATTCGCAGCTCTTCATGCCCATTAGAGCTTTTTACTACTCTTTGCGAATGTACAGGTTTTATGCACTTTACTTCACCATTAGCATAAAATTGCACATAAGAAACTCCTTCTTTTAGAAATGGGCGAATTTTAGTAGCATGCAGTGAGGAGGTATAAGCCCCCGTATCAATTTTAGCCGTTATAGCTTTGATATTGAATTCAGGTAGCTCTATCTCTTCTAACCAACCAATTTTAATTTTTTTAGGTGGTTTGAATATCTCTTCCATGTAACAAAAATTGATAATGTTTGTCCATATCCTCAATCAAACGCGTATAGTGATAACGAGCTAATACATGCGCTTTGCCTTTATCTTTCATAGCTTTGCGTTTTTCAGGATTTTGAATGAGATAAATTAACTTTTCTGTGAACTCTTCCACATTATCGCTTTGACATAATAAAGCACTTTCATTTTCTAAAACAATATCTTCTACTCCCCCTACTCGTGTGCTGAGTATAGGTACTCCCGCAGCTTGCGCTTCAATTAAGCTGACCGGTGTTCCTTCATTTTTGGAGGTAAGTACCACAATGTCTAATCCCGCATTGACCCAGTCAATACGAGTTTGATAACCTGTAAAGGTAACTAAGCAAGGTTCAAAATTTGCTTGCTTGGCATCTACAAAAGGAATATTGAGTGATTGACAAAGCTGCTCAAGGTTTCTTCTTTCTATTCCATCCCCTATCAAAAAGAAACGAAGTTTTGAAATATCTACCTTATTGTTTCTTTTGATATTGTCAATAGCATAAATAAGCATCCGATGATTTTTGATAGGTACCATTCTGCCTATTAAGCCGATAGCAATTTGCTCATCACTAACTTTATACTGTTTTCTAAACTCTCTTCTTTTGATTTCTACATCAGTAAAAAACGGAGTTAGGTCAAAACCCAAGGGAATAACTGTTATTTTTTCAGGTTTGCAGACCTTAAAAACATATCCAAGTTCATGCTTTTGCTGCTCTGAAATAGCAATGATACTTTGAGATATCTTTGCTAATTGCCGTTCTATAAAAAGAAATAAACGTGTTTTCCATTGACTAAAATAAGAATGAAAAGCGTGCCCATGAAAAGTATGAACAATTATCGGAGTTTTGGCTAAATAGGCTGCTAATCTGCCAATAAAACCTGCTTTTGCGGTATGTGTATGTACGATATCAGGCTTTTCTGCACGAATAATATGATAGACTTCGCGAAAAGACTGCCATTCCTTCCATAAATTCTTTATCCCTACTTTGCGTTTCATGCTTTTTATTAGCCGAATGTCCATGTTCAAAGTTGAGTTGTAGCTATAAAGGGCGTCGCCATCGTCTAAATCTCCGTGAAGTAAGATGCTTTGATATTTTTCTTTTGGTAAATGCTGTGTAAGCAATATGCAATGTATCGCAGGACCTCCTACGCACAAACGAGATAAAATCCGCAATACTTTTACTTGCTTCACGCTACAAAGATAAAACAAAAGAAACTTGACGAGATTTGTTATTTTTCACAACAAAATTACAAGTTGGGAAAAATAGCGAAAAATGTACTTTTAGGCAGATTTTATCTATGTAGTTAGGTTTTTATCTTGTTGAAGGTTGAAGCACAAGTGCTTACAAGCTAAAAATTTGCATAAAGTGCAGCGAAACGGTGGTTTCAGAGATCTCTTGCGTGAGGCATGCGGAGGGTGGGCGTTAGCCCAGTGCGGAGCGCAGCGCAGCACCGAAGCGTCAGCGTAGCCCGCAGCACGCCGACCCGAGCGCAGCGAAGGGACACGCCCAAAAAAATAAATAAAATGAATTTTTATACACACTTGATTGAGAATAATACTTGACTTTCAAAACAAAAGTTCTTGCACTGCTCGGATAATATCGTGCTCTGTTAAGCCATATTTTTGCAAAAGTTGTTCGGGAGTTCCACTCTCTCCAAAAGTATCATTTACAGCGACCATTCGCATGCGCACAGGCATTTTTTGAGCTAATAGCTGCGCAATCGCATCTCCTAAACCTCCATTTTTTTGATGCTCCTCTGCACTAACTACCCGCTTAGTTTTAGATACAGAGTCCAAAATCATTTCCTCATCTAAGGGTTTAATAGTATGCACATTAATTACTTCTGCATCAATGCCCCGTTGAGCGAGTATGGAAGCCGCTTGAAGGGCTTTGTAAAGTAAATGCCCCGTAGCAAAAATAGATACATCTCTACCCTGTTTAAAGCATACTGCTTTACCAATTTCAAACTTTGCGTTAATATCTGTAAAAACAGGGACTTTGGGTCTGCCAAAACGTAAATATACAGGTCCGTAATACTCTGCAATAGCTAAGGTAGCTAAATAAGTTTGATGATAGTCAGCGGGGTTAATGACGGTCATATTAGGGAGCATGCGCATCAATCCGATATCCTCTAAAATTTGGTGCGTAGCGCCATCTTCACCCAAGGTTAAACCTGCATGCGAAGCACAAATTTTTACATTTTTGTATGAATAAGCTACGGACTGGCGAATTTGGTCAAATACGCGGCCTGTGGCAAAATTAGCAAATGTGGCAGCGAAAGGAATTTTACCTTGTGTAGCTAAACCAGCCGCTACGCCTATCATGTTAGCTTCCGCTACACCTGCTTGGAAAAAACGCTCAGGAAATTTATTTTTGAAAGCTGTCATCATCAGAGAACCTGTTAAATCTGCACACAAACCTACCACCTTCGGATTTTGCTGGCCTAAAAATTCCAAAGCAGCCCCAAAACCTGAACGAGTGTCTTTTAACTCCATGCCGCAAAAGTAGCAAATCCCTACAAAATAATTCCTATAGTACGACTATGAACCTTAGTTTTATCCCCAAAAAGCGCTAAATGTTCTTCCTGTAAGGTTTTAGCATATTTCTGCTGATATTCGTGGTACTTTTCAAGACTATCCGCAAAATAGTCAATGCGATATTGGGAACTATCTGGAATGTGCAGTTTAATAACCGTTCTATGAGTAAATATGCCCACGTTCATCACATCTGGGATATGTTTTTTGAGCATCCATTTTAACCAAGTATTTTCTATATCAGGTTCTACTTGAATATGTACAGAATATACTACCATATTTGACGAAGTAAATTAACGAATAACCAGGCAAAAAGCAGTTCCAAATTTTGGTGCTATGCCTGAGTAACTTAGTTGAAATATCATGTTTTCGGGTTCATGAGAGTATGCTCTATGTGGTTTGTAACCACTGCCTATGCGTCCACATACACCGAAATAATTATCCCACAACAATTTGTTTTTCAAGAGAGGTAGCTGGTACCCTACTATTCCACCAAAAGAAAAATAGTTTGCTTTGGCTTTGATATCTTTTATCTCAACGTATTGGTTGTTGAGGTAGTAGCCTTCATCTGTTAAGTATGATGCAAATCTGTGCACAAGAGAACCCCCGAAGTATACATGTGATAGACTTTGCTGTTTGCCAGGAATAAGATAACGGCGTATTTGTAATTCAAAAAGTCCGCCTCGTAGATTTCTGGCATCATAAATACCGAAGGTTTCTGCATAAGTGTAGCCCAAGCAAAGCTGTACGCTAACTGTATTTCTTACATTTTGTTCTACTCCGAATGTTGTGGTTGCCATAAAAAAATCCATGTAGTTGTTTTTAAGAACGGTATTAACTTGGGCTTTACTGTAAAAAGTAACACAAAAGCAAAAGACTGTTACCCATTTAATTATCATGGTACAAAGATAGGAATATTTGTAGTGTGTTGAAAATTGTATTATACTAGAAAGCAAAAGGTTTTGTAGTAAAGATTAGGAAATTTCTAGAAATAGTACAATACTTGCGAAAGTTCAAAAGAAAGGATGTTAAGTCAAAAGGAATACGAAGTATTAAGAGAGATTGAGCGAAATGAGCGGCAAGTCCGAGCCTAGAAGAAGGTAACGGTGTTGCTGATGCTACACCAGGATTATAGTGTAGAAGAGATAGCGATTTGCTTGGGTATCAGTGAAGGGACGGTTTGGAACTACAAGAAGCAGTATGAGCAGGAAGGTATAGAGAAGTATTTAGAGGATAATTACAAGGC
>JANWVW010000053.1 GCA_025056095.1 Bacteroidia bacterium | reverse complement strand
AGCCCAGTGCGGAGCGCAGCGAAGCACCGAAGCGAAAGCGTAGCCCGTAGCACGCCGACCTTGCCCACACAAGCGCAGCGCAGTGTGGGCAAGGGCACGCCCAAAAAAAATAATTGATTTTCAGTATCTTATATTAGTTCTAATACGGTATAATTTGCTTTTTTCAAAATAAAATTTAACTTTGCACATTCTTACTTACATTTAATAACTATGAAAATCCAATTAAGTCTTATCATTTTTGCTGTTTTTAACTTCGTGATAGCATCTGGGCAAAATAGCCAAGATCAAAGTAAGTTAAGAAAATCGGACCGATTATTTTTTATTGAAAATAGAGGTCAATGGCACAGCGATGTATTGTATCTTTGCCGAATGAGCGGCTTAGACGCGTGGATTACTAAGTATGGGGTAAATTACACTTTCTACAAAATAGAGCAACCTGCGGCTACGGACTTAGTACGCTCAGCCCATAAAGATGAATTTGATTGTAACGCTAAAAATGAAATTTTAGTTGGTCATAGAGTATTATTTGAACTCCAAAACCACAACCCTAATCCTATACGAGAAGGCAAAAAACAACAAGAAGGATACTACAACTATTTCATTGGTAACGATGAAAGCAAACACGCTACTTATGTAGGTCTGTACAAAGAAGCCCTAATAAAAGATGTATACCAAGGTATAGACATAAGGTACTACTTTGATAATGGTAAACTACGATATGACTTTATCGTTCAACCTTATGCAGATGTCTCTCAAATTAAATTCAAGCTACATGGACAGTACAACGCCTACACTAAGAGCCATCAAGAACTATGCTTTACTACTCGTTTTGGAGAAGTATCGCTAACAGACTTACATACCTACCAAGATAACCACATAATTAACAGTAAATTTATTAAAGATGGGGATTTTTGGCAAATTGCAATAGGTCAGTATGATAAGAGCAAACTGATGGTAATAGATCCATTAGTGTATTCTACTTATATTGGTGGGGGTAGCAATGAAGAGTGCTATGACATATTCGTAGATAACACAGGCTGTGCATTTGTAACAGGCAGGACACAATCAACTGATTATGACACTACTCCAGGCGCATTCCAAACTACACATGGAACAGGAACTTGGGACGCTTTTGTTACAAAGATCAATGCTACAGGCAGTAGCTTGCTGTACTCAACTTACATTGGAGGAAATGATTTTGATGCAGGTCATGGTATATTTGTAGATAGTAATGGTCATATCTATATAACAGGTCAAAGTTCTTCAAACAACTATTATACTACATCAGGTGCTTTTCAAACAGCATACGGCGGAGGATTTAGCAACGTCATTGTTACAAAGTTTAATGCCACAGGTAGTAGTATAGTGTACTCTACCTACATTGGAGGAACAAATAATGAAGATATTGGTAGAAAAATATTCGTAGATAATTCAGGATGTGCGTATATAACAGGCAACACTTCTTCACTCGATTATGATACTACCCCAGGTGCTCTTCAAACAACCTATGCTGGGGGATGGTATGATGGTTTTATTACTAAACTCAATGCTTCAGGTAGTGGTCTATTGTACTCTACTTATATAGGTGGTACTGGTGATGACTATGGCAGAGATATATTCGTAGATAATACTGGCTGTGCGTACGTAACCGGTTCTACAAATTCAACTGATTATGATATTACTTCAGGTGCTTTCCAAACTACACATGGAGGAGGCTTATGGGATGCTTTTGTTAGTAAATTTAGTGCTACGGGTGGTTTATTGTACTCTACTTATATTGGGGGAGGGGCGTTTGATCTTGCGTTCGGTATATTTGTAGATGGCAGTAATAACGCTTATATAATAGGCAGAACACAATCAACCGATTACCATACCACTTCAGGTGCCTTTCAATCTACAAATTCAGGCGGAAATGATGTTTTTGTTACAAAGCTTAATTCATCAGGTAATGGTTTAGTGTATTCTACCTACATTGGAGGGGCAAGTAATGATTTTGGTAGGGATATATTTGTAGATAATACAGGATGCGCTTATATAACAGGTCAGACGCAATCTACTGACTATGATGTTACCTCGGGCGCTTTCCAAACCACAAACGCAGGAAACTGGGATGCTTTTGTTACCAAACTTGATGTAACAGGTAGCAGTTTGTTGTATTCTACTTATATCGGAGGAAGTGATTCAGATGAGCCATACGCTATATTCGTAGAAGGCACCAATACTGCATACATAGCAGGGATGACAAAATCCACTAACTATGATATTACCTCAGGTACTTTTCAGACCACTAACGCAGGAGGATATGATGCTTTTGTTACAAAGATAAATCTTACTGTAACTCAAATACAAGAAAGTGCTATTAGTATTCAAAGCTATTTTAGTTTGTATCCTAATCCTGCACAAAGCTATATTGTTATAGAGAACCACACAAGTACTATTCAAGAGTATGAAATTGCTGATGTTTCGGGTAAAGTGTTGAAGGTTCAAACTTTGCCCCAAGGTAAAAACACTGTGGAATTAAATTTACCTGCTGGAGTTTATATTATCCGAGATAGAAAACAAGGCAAGACAGAGAAATTTGTAGTAGAATAAAAAGCTGATATAGTTAAAAAGTCCTGCGTACATTTTGCAGGGCTTTTTTAATATTTGTATAATAGACTTTACAAACAATATAGTAAGTCTGATAGCTTATTTTATTTTTTTGGGCGTGCCCCTTGCTGCGCAAGGGTCGGGGCATTCCGCACTGCGCTTCGCTTCGGTGCTTCGCTAACACTTCGCACTGCCTAACGGCATGCTCCATGCCCCTCACGCAATTGACTTTTGCAATTATGTCTTTACCTCGTTTAAGCTTGAGGTACAAGTACTAACAAGCTAAAACCTTGCATAAGAAACAGAGAAATGGCTTTTTCAGAGATCCTTTGCGTGAGGCATGCGGAGGGTGGGCGTTAGCCCAGTGCGGAGCGCAGCGAAGCACCGAAGCGATAGCGTAGCCCGAAGCACGCCGACCTTGCCCACACAAGCGCAGTGCAGTGTGGGCAAGGGCACGCCCAAAAACTAAAACTATTTTTAGAACTAAAAAATACCTTACGAAGGCAAAAATTTGAGCTTAGTTTTAACTTATCGCATAATGTACATTTTACCTATACCGTTTTTAAAATACTGACTAGTTTTGTCTTCACGAACTTCTATCGGTTTGCCGTTAATTTTTGCATTCACTTTGTAGAAGTATACACCGTTAGCTAATTTATCGCCAAATTCATCTGTACCATCCCAAGCATATTGAGTAATATTTTTGCCCAACTTAACCTCGCCCATAGCCTTTAAATCTATTTCCTTGACTAACTTACCTGTAACCGTGTAAATCTGTATCTTAAATACATCAGGAATTTGTTCGCCTGTAAGGTTAAACACAAATCTCGTACTAGTAGAGAAAGGATTAGGATAGTTGAGTACATTAGTAATAGACGTTTTACTGACAACTTCAAAGTCAATGTTATACCATCCGTTTTTATCTATGTTAGTGGCATCAGGTAAGCCCGATATATTTTGTTTTCTATCTTGGGCAAAAATACTTAATCGGTAACGCCCATCTTGTAGCCGTTTAGGTAAGCATATTACTGTGGCTTGGTTGGGCTTGGCACTTTTAGCAGGATAAAAGGTTACTTCGCTGGGTCTGCGGTTGACTACGGCATTATAGTATAAAATAATAGTGGTGTCAAATACATTTTTGTAGTAAGAGAGCTGCAAAATGAACAATGAGTCATTTTGCATGAGAAAGTATTTATTTTCATCTGTGAGAGTAATTTTTATCTCGGGCGTGGGTGAAACAATATCCCCATTAGAAATGTAGTGTCCATCGAAAGTAACATCTACAATTGGATTTTTTGTATCTGGTTTAGCATAAAAAGGAATGGCTAACACATTATTGAAATGATATAGCTCTAATTGGTCATCATTTGGATTGACATCAATATATAGAACATTTTTGCCAGGGTAATTACCTGTGTTGAAAACATATTGAAATGTGGCTGTATCTGTGGGAGTGCCTTCTTTGGTCAAAGCAGGAAGATATAGACTGTCTATCAATTTAAGGGCATTGTTAGAAGTCAAAATTTTTATGTGGACTTTGATAGGTTTAGCAAAACTGTAATTACTGATATTTCTGAAACCAATTTTTACTTTTAGTTCATCCCCTTCATCTAATTCTGCGTTTTTGGGAGTGAGTTCGTAGAAAGTAGGGTCAAGTGTACCTTCGGGAACAGGTCCAGCGGAAACTATCCATTTATCTAGTTGAGGTGCAGTACGATTTAATGAGTCTGACATTTCTGCCATCAAGCGTATACGGGGATATAAGTTTGCATCTATTAAGCTGCTCAAATTGGTATTAGATTTTGCAAAGGACTTGTCTATCAACTTTACTGCTGTACCATCTTTTTTAATTCCCCAAACAGAAACAGGGCATTTATCTCCTGCGTCTAAATCATGATGTTGCCAATGTAGGTCTTGCCAAGTGCTAGAGGGTCCGAAGGTTTCTGAAGTATGCGTACCTTCGTACCAATAGCTTTTAATAGGTAAAGTAACATAGAGTTTTTGTCTTGTGTAGTGAGTGGTATCACTAGCGTTGTAAGTGTATTCTTCAGCTGTTCCTATGGCTGCGCCTTTTCTACCCGATATTACCCAAGGCGCTCCTGGTTCTATGTTGCTGATATTTGCGCTGCCAATGCTCTCAAAAGCATTGATTAAATTTGCATTCCATGATTTAGGGTCAGTGTAGAAATTATTAAATGCAACTACAAAATGCCCGTTAGGAATGTTATTTTGAATATAATCTGCTAATTGGTTCTGTCCTAAAGTGCTAGAAACGTCAAAAACCAGCATGGGATCATTAAAATAAACGCATCCCATAGGACCTAAATGGCGTCTAGCTTTAAGGGTAACAGGGTCTATTACAATTAAGTTGACAGTGTTGTGGCAAACGTTTCCTGCTAGTTCTGTAACTCCATTCATATCATAGGTACCCATAATTCCTGCGCTTGCCCCCCCTGTACTAATTTTCAAAAGGGCATAATTAGGGACAAAAGACCATAAATCTGTGGTTTCGTCTATGTCCACTCGGTATCCTGTACCTTTGTAGAATTGAGAAGGCTTAGCTTGTGCCCAACCCCCTGGGCTGTTTTTAATGTATATAAAAGAAGACTCTACCCAATCTGAGTTAGGTAAATCCAATTTTACTCGCCAAAAAAATACTACACTATCCCTATTACCGATAATTGGCATTAAATCTACATTCCATACACCACGATAGCGGTTACCTGGAATAGGTGGAGAAACTAAATAGCTCCCACCTGAATGGATAATACTGGGTTTGAAAGGTACAGTATCTATCTCAAATAGATATCTTAAGCCTCTGTTTTCATAGTCTAATGCACCTGCTACTAAACTGTCTGGGCGCATGACTTGATTAACAATAGAAAAACGAGGGGGAAATAAGATAAAGACATTGTTATTGGGAATAAATTTGTCTATACAGTTACGATTGTTAAGTTCATTGCTTTCAGAGATGATGTTATTAGGATCTGCAATGGCACAGAATCGATTTTCGCCTGCTTTTTCTGCGTCCTTAGTTACAATTTCAATATGAAGTGTATCCATAAAAGGAATAGGACCACTTTTAATTCTTTTGAGTAAAGCAGTTGTGCCATTAGGTGCAGTACGCTCTATGTCTACAAAAAAGCTATCTCGTGTAGCTAATCCGTTGTTTCTTATGATTACGTTGATAGTAACACTGTTATCTAGTGCCCCGAAGTTAGCAGGAGTGAAATAAATACCATTGCTTAATACTTCGTAATCAGGCTTATTAGGTAGGTGTCTTTTTACAGCAGGATCTCCTTGAAAGTTAATTTGTCGCACATGATTTACACGTGAGGGTGAACTTATACCATACCTACGGTTGGTTTCTTTGAGAATATCTGCGTAGCTGGCTTTCTTAAAAGCAGTGTCTACGTACATTACATCGTAGAAAGTATTTGTAAAAATAGCCAGCTCGCCTAAATAACCTTCTGATGAGGAAGCCATGAATCCAATGGCGCCCCTATTGGCAATTTTGGTAAATTGTTCACCTGTGGATATAGTCCAAGTATTAAACTTACCTGAGTAGCATCCATTGGCAATCAAAAGGAAATATTTACCTGTATTTGTATAAGTTTCGGGGTCATCAAGAGCAATGTCATATTTAGTGCTGGAGGAGTGTCCAAAAAAAGTGAGCATAGATGCACCATTTTCAATACGTTGTTTTACGCTTAAAGCCAAATTAGTTTGTATAGGGAGCGCTGAAGTTTTGAATAGAGAGCTTACATGTCCGCCAAAATAAATTCCTTCTACTTTCAATCTATTTGCTTCCAAACAATTCTTAATAGCCGTCTGTTCGCCAAGATTTCCTCCTCCGCCTAAATGTAAAACTTCCTTCATCCACAGTTGAAAAGTTAAGCTTTCATGTGTTATAACCTTTTGCAGGTAATTATTTCCTTCTGTATCATTGAGTACACACATTCTACCTACGGAAATAGTGTAGTTAAAATTGCCTGATAGCATGCTATAGTCAAAATTAGCTACAAAGTCAATGTCGCTAGCAGGATAACCGTAAGTAGGTACGCGATCATATTTAGGGTCTCGAGCGTTTGTAACAGCTTTGCCCCATAAAAGTAGGTATTTAGGTGGGTTAGTCCATACTTTACTCATCACCTTACCTGCACGTTTTAAGGCTAAAGGTGTGTAATGTCCATAAGCAAATTCATTATAGAGTTCATCTACATAGTAAATTTTTACCTTGTAGCTTCCACCCATTATACTTTGGCGATAGTTTTTGTAATTTTCAGCGGAAACTGCAAGATCACGGCTAGTAAAAATGATATAATCATAGTTTTGGCTACCATCTTCATACAAATAAGCGAATGTACATTCACTAATACGTGCAGGGGTTTTTACCTCATTTATCCAAACGCCTGCGGTGCTATCTGTTGGAGTAGCAGGAAATACTGCCGTGAATTGATTACCTATGACGCTGCCTAAAATCCGTCTTTTGTGTAGAGTATCCCAGTAACAAGCTTGGGCAGCGTTAATAGGATACGCTGTAATGAAAGTAATACTTCGGTTACCTAAAGCCGTACCTTGTATATTAGCATACCAAACCGTGTGATTGTCTATTTCAAAAGTACGTTTATAGCGTATGCTTGCCCAGCATAGGGCGTTATTATCAGTATCTACATCAGGAGATAACAAATCGCTTCTTTCACGAGCTGTAACTACGGTAGTGCCTTCTGTTAGCAAACTGTGGGATAAAGTATTGTTGTAAAAATAGCGATAGCTGTAGCCATTCCCTGTTTGAGGTGGGCATACTACCGTAGAACCTATTAAGATATCTGTGGCATGGTCAATCGGACTACCATGTTTGTAATCCGAAGCAAAGTATATTTTTACAGTTAGTTTAGCAGGGTTAAGTTCAGAAGTAACAATATGTTTGGTAGGAATATAGAAGCTAGCACTACCATTGTATCCGTATTCAGGACCAAACCAGCCTTCGCCTAACGTGTAATCTGAACTTAAATCATCGTAGAAGGTACCATCTGTTGAACCAGTGTGATATACGTAATAGTTAATAGGTTCTACATAGCTAGTATGCCAGTAGTCGTTCAAAGCAGGTGCGGCAGAAGTAATATTGACATCTGTGTAACGTTTGCCTATAGCTGTGGTAGAATAGGTTAGAATATAGCTTGCGCTGTCAGTGAATAAGGAATGCCTGTAAGATTTTTGAAATTGGGGATGCAAAGCAGGATTATACAAATATCGGTCATCTAGCCCATTGTTGTGGTTACCATAAAACTCAATGTAGTCAGGATTATCAAAGATGTTATTACCATTAGCATCTACTACTCGGATGTGTTGTTCTTTACCTTGATAAAAAAGTTGTATATTTTGAATGTTCGGATTGCCTATAATACTTACCTGATTGTAGTTTACGCGATAAATCCCCTCTTCTACTACTTGAATTTTGACGTATTTTTTGTTTTTGTTTGTGTAATCTATCCATGCATTTGCGTAATCTTGGCTATACGCACAAAGACTCCACAAAAGCAAGTATAGAAACACATTTTTTTTCATGGCTTTTTGTACACAGAAGCGAAAACTCATGTAAAGATACAAAATTTATTGTATTAACATTTGTTTGTCCCAAATAAATTTCAAAGAGAATATATGTGTGTATAAAGTACTGCCTGCGCCCCCAAAATTAAGTGCAGAGATGGCGTAGTCTATGGTAAAATTCATAAAGGTAATTCCTGCGCCTAAATTGGGGCGTACTGTCAGGTAGCGCTTGTTGTTGTCTTGGGTATAGTATTGTAGGTTATCTATGCCTGCACGCAGAAAAAGCTTATTGATGTAACCTACTTCAATACCTGCTTTTGGGTCAGCAGAAATAAAATTAGTTTGAATAATTGTATTCCGCCTGCCGTCTGTGGTAGTTTTAAGTGCTATTGCGCCAAGCAAATTAAATTTTTCGGATAGTTTGAAATTCTTAGCAGCGCTGAAAGTAAAGCTAGGTAAAGTAATTTCAATAGAGTTTTGAGGAATTTCATTACCTGTTTGAATAAATTGCTGTTCAAAAGTTTCGGTATTAAAAGACCAAGCGTTGAAAGTGGTAGTAATATCATTTGCCATTAAGCCGTAGATAAAGCCATTTTTCTTGTAAATAGCCCCTGCGTCTAATCCAAAGCCCCAAGCTGTAGCAAAAGGACCTACATTTCTGTGGATAATCTTAGCGTTTGCCCCTACACTTAAACCAGGTATTTTGTAATTTAGATTTCGGCTGTATGAAAGTAGAATACCATAGTCAGAAGTAGAAAAGGATTTTATGCGATTGTAGTCTATGCTACCATCGGGAGCAACAAGATCTAAAGTGTTAGGGATATCATCTACTCCCAAACGGATACCTGATATTCCAAAGTGATTGATGCTATCTATGGGAATAGCTGCTCCGATATAGTCAAAATTTGCAATGTTACCAAAGTAAGCGGCGTGCATTAGGGCAAATTCAGGTTTTCGAGATGCAAAGCTTAATCCTGCAGGGTTCCAATATCCAGAATACACATCGTTAGTAACTGCGGCGTAAGCGCCTGCCATGCCTAATGCCCTAGCGCCTACACCTATACTCATAAACTCATTGCTGTATTTAGGGGTTTGTGCTACAATATAGCTTGACCAAAGTAGCAGAGCAAAACCAAAGAGATTACGAAACATATTTTTCGTTATATAACAGTACGTAAAGATACGAAATTTTTATTTAGTTAGATTATGCGTGTAGCTAAAAACGAATATACAATTCAATGTTAGTTTTTTATTTTTTGGGCGTGCCCCTTGCTGCGCAAGGGTCGGGGCATTCCGCACGTAGCCCGTAGCACGCCGACCTTGTGGGCATGAGCGCAAGCGAAACGCCCACAAGGGCACGCCCAAAAAAACTAAAAAAGTTCATTTGCACATAGGTTTAGAATTATGTTTTTTTGCACAAATAATGTATGCTTAGGCTATCGCTAAGGGTACTATCCTACTGCAGACCTTATTGGAAAAGTATCATCGCAATGTTTGTATGCTTGATATTCTTTGTAATTTTCAATTTAGCGAGCTTTGCAACCTTAGTCCCTTTTTTGGACACCCTATTTGACACTAATCTCAAAATTAAACAACCTCAAGAAGTTAGCCTTTGGAATACCAACTCCATCAAAGAATACGCATACTACAAACTGCTTACCTACATTCAAAATCACGGTAGAATGCACACTTTGTATCTGCTTTGCGTAATTTTGTTTGTAGTCTTTTTGCTCAAAAACCTGTTTGCGTATTTAGTTACCTACTTTTTAGCCATTATAGAAGGTGGAATCGTAAGAGATTTTCGTAAAGCTATTTTTGAACACTTGACTCAACTTTCTTTATCTTATTTTACCGATGAGCGCAAAGGGGAATTGATTGTACGCATGACTTCAGACATTGAACAAGTACAAAGCAGCGTAGTAGGTAGTTTCAAAGGATTGATTAGGCATCCATTAGTAGCCACAAGCCTGTTAATGGCAATGTTTTTTATCAGTTGGAAGCTAACTTTATTCGTGTTATTGATTTTACCTATCAGCGGATATGCTATCAGTCGCGTATCTAAAACACTAAAAAAAAACGCAAGTATAGGACAGGATAAACTTAGCCGTTTGATAAGCATAGTAGATGAAGTAATTGTAGGTATGCGTATTGTAAAAGCGTTTGTGTCTGAAAAAAGAGAACAAGAAAAATTTAACAAAGAAAATGATGCTTACTACCAAACTTACAAGAAAGTTTACAGGCGTAGAGAATTAGTACAACCTTTGACCGAAACTTTATCAGTGGTGATTATCGTAGTCGTTTTATTGTACGGTGGTAGCTTGATTATTCATGGTACTAACCAAATGACGGCAGCTTTGTTTTTGACGTACATTGGTATTTTTTCACAACTTTTACCTCCTATAAAGGGAATTGGGATAGCTTTGGGGGATATTGCTAAGGGTACCGCATCTTCGGAGCGAATTTTTAAGCTTTTAGATACCGTTCCTACAATTATCAATGTAAGCCAACCTGTACCCTTTCCGAAAAATTTTACTACTATTGAATATAAAAATGTTCATTTTTCTTACGGAGAAAAAAGCATTTTACAAGGGATTAACCTCACTATCCGAAGGGGAGAAATTATTGCTTTGGTAGGTCCCAGCGGTAGCGGAAAAACTACCTTAGCCGATCTTTTACCACGATTTCATGACGTGCAAGCAGGTGAAATTTTGATTGACGATATCAATATCAAGCAGTTTGATATCAGTACATATAGAAGTCATTTTGGGATTGTAACACAACATCCTATTTTGTTCAACGACACTATACTCAACAATATCAGATACGGAAAACCCGATGCTACTATGGAAGAAGTAATTGAAGCGGCTAAGGTCGCTAATGCTCACGAGTTTATTTTACAAACTGAAAAAGGTTATCATACTTACGTTGGCGAAAGGGGAAGTAAACTTTCAGGCGGACAGCAACAACGTATTTGTATCGCCAGAGCTATACTCCAAAATCCTGAAATTTTAATTTTAGATGAAGCTACTTCTGCTTTAGACAATGAATCTGAAAAGTTAGTCCAAGAAGCACTATACACTGTGATGAAAGGAAGGACCTGTATTGTAATTGCACATCGGTTATCTACTATTCAAAATGCTGATAGAATTGTGGTATTAGAGAAAGGCAAAATCGTGGAAATGGGGACACACCAAGAACTATCCCAAAAAGGTGGACTCTATTACAAGTATCTTTCTATGATGCAAATTCCATTTCTATCTTAATCCTGTGCTTGATTTTTTGTATTTTTGTAAAAAGATGAATTAGTATGAAAGAAACAAACGAAGAAAGGATAAAACGTCTAAAAGAGGAAGAGCTTAACGAATTAAAAAAGCGCAAAGCGTTTCTTGAACAAATTAAACAAGCTAAAAAAATGCAATCCCTCAACAACGCAATGAGTGAATTGGAAAACATGACTTCAAATGATGACACTCAAGAATGGATAGATAAACTTGGGCAAGAAACTTTAATAAATGAAGCAAAAACCGAAATGTTTTTAGAAAAACACAAAGATGCCCTTAGCGAAGAAGAAATTATGAAAGAAAATGCTAAAAAGCTATTAGAAATTATGAAAAATACGCACATGCAAAACTCTGAAAATCAGATAAAAAGTTCTCTTACTTTGGGTGATCAGGAGTTCAAAGTAGAACACAAATCACATACAGAACAACAAAATACACTTGACAACAATGAGGATAAACCTAAAAGTATCATTTAGCTACGTGTATGTGGTACTTGTTTGCTGGTTTATCAGCTCATTTGTTTTTGCCCAATCTGAAGAAAGAATTTTGATAGTTTCTTATGCGCCCTCTTTGCACTTTTCAGATTGTGATAACACTATTTGTGAAAAAAACAAAATTTCAAAACCAGAATGGCGAAAACTACTACAACAAAAAGTAGAGCAAGGTTTATTAGATGCTTTGAGCTATCGTTATACGGTTGTTTCTTTGTATCTCTCTTTGCATCCCGAAGATCAAAAATTATTCAAAGATTGGCATAATCTCAAATTTTGTTATTACAAAGAGGCTATTCCCACTCGTTTGGAAGAAAGTAGCAACTTGGAACATAACTATGTTAAGTTAGTAAATTTTTTAAGAAAGAATTCGTCAATTTTACAGGAAAAAAATAAGCTCTGTTGGCAAGAAAACCTTAAAGAAACAAAGTACCTCCAAGCTCTTCCATCTAGAAGTACACTTTTAGATAGTATTGCTCAAATATTCAACGTTGAAAAAATTTTACTGCTCACTCAAATAGAAATTAAAACGAACTATCAAGTATGCGTAGCTACAGATGGCACTCGTTTTGATCGTTCTGTTAAGCTGCACTACTGCCTATATAGCCCTAAAAATGAGCTCTTGTACGGAGATGTAGCTGTATCCAAAGGAAAGTCTAATACTAACGATATTGAAAGTTTTTTTGAGGAGCATATAGGGTATTTGAGTTACTACGTTCTTTCTACGATTGAAAAAAAATGAGTATATTTGCAGTTTGAATGAGGTTGTGGAAAATTGCCCTATTGCTTTTGTTCTGTTGCGGAGGAGGGGAAGTTTTCTCGCTGGGGGTGATTATAAACTTTAATCGGTTTAATACACAGGATAACATGCCCTACGCCGAATTTTATATCTCGGTCGTAGGAAAAAGCATACGCTATCAAAAAAAAGCTGATGGTTTGTATCAAGGCTCGGTAGAGTTTTTATTTTTAATTAAAAATGCCACAAATAATGCCGTAGTATATGCAGACAAATTCAACCTGCTTAGTCCAAATTTGAAAGATACCACACACCTACGCGAAGATTTTTACTTTACAGATGTGAAGCGAATCGAATTGCCAAACGGAAAATATAAACTAGAAATTCAATCAAAAGATAACAATAAACCTTCTGATATTCAGAAAGTTACTTCGGATTTTGAAATAGATTTCAACCCAAAAGAAGTCCGTTTTAGTGATATAAGCTTTTTATCTACATTTCATAAAACTACGACTAAGAATAAGTTTTCAAAAGCAGGCTATGATATGTACCCTCAGCCCAATGCCATG
The DNA here is from genome assembly GCA_025056095.1 of Bacteroidia bacterium. Classification (NCBI taxonomy): domain Bacteria; kingdom Pseudomonadati; phylum Bacteroidota; class Bacteroidia; species Bacteroidia bacterium. The sequence goes on along the minus strand of JANWVW010000053.1, from coordinate 1,140 downwards.
TATGGCGATAACATGGATACCTTAGCATTTTACGCAGAACTATACGGCATAACCAATAAAGTACCCAAAGATGACCCTATTTTAATTACCATTAGTATAGGTTCAAGAGGTTCAAACAAAATATTGGAAAAATATGTACATAGAGTTAAAAAAACGGCTACAGATGCACCTATTGTGATATTGGACCGCTTTCCTATTGCTGACTTAATTAGTCAATCGTATTTTTTATCTTGTATTGTTCAGGATAAATCGGGAAATGTAGTAGCTCAAACGAATGTAGGTTTTTACAGACATAGTACTCGTGCTGATAGGCTTTTTGCAGAGAAAAACCTAGCAAAAAGTGTCAATTTAAGTGAGGACAACATTATCAATTCTTATTCCGAAAAAGACTTAGACATGTATATTGATGCACTTGGTTATATTTCTGATGAAGCCGAAGTAGCTTATGCCAAGTCTTTGTCTAATATAGATGAAAAACGCAAATTTTTGTATAACTTTTGGTTAAAGCGAAATGATAATGACCCTATCAAAAGCATGAGAGCTTGGTTGGAATACAAGCAGCGCATAGATTTGGTTAATGAAAAATATAAGTCTCAATTACGCAAGGGATATTTGACAGATAGAGGGCGCGTAGCCTTGACCTACGGACTACCTAACGATATTCAAGTTGTACCCCGAGAGAATAACACCTATCCACATGAAATATGGTACTACTATAAACTTAACGGACAAGCTAATGTACGCTTCATATTTTATGACAAGGATTATACTACTAATGACTTACGTCTGCTTCATTCTGACTTGTATGGAGAATTGCAGAATAGCCGTTGGGAAGCTGTACTAAGAGGTAAAACTGTCAATCCTAACCTTAATACTGACAACAACATTTTACCTGGCAATTACGGTTCAAACTATCCTATTGTACCTCGCAGACCTGATGAGCAGTAGTTAGCAAGGTTTTTTAGAAGTGTAAAGCTTTCAGCTTGTGCTGTTTTAGTTATTTTCAAGCGAAGTAGATTGTTTTTGACCTTTGATTAAGCAAGTCTTTATTTAGGTATGAGAATAATTTTATTTTTTTGGGCGTGCCCCTTGCTGACGCAAGGGTCGGGGCATTCCGCACTGCGCTTCGCTTCGGTACTT
>JANWVW010000052.1 GCA_025056095.1 Bacteroidia bacterium | reverse complement strand
GCGTTAGCGTAGCCCGTAGCACGCCGACCTTGCCCATACAAGCGCAGCGAAGTATGGGCAAGGGCACGCCCAAAAAAAATTAAAAATTGAACCTTTTTGCATAATTATCTTTTGTATAAAAGAAAACAGACCTAAAATAGGCAATCATATTGTAATTTTGTGATATGTTTCCCGAGTACGACGTGATTGTTGTAGGTGGTGGACATGCAGGGTGCGAAGCTGCGGCTGCATCAGCAAATTTGGGCTGTAAAACTTTACTCATTACCATGAACATGCAAACTATTGCCCAAATGTCTTGCAATCCTGCTATGGGTGGAGTGGCAAAAGGTCAGATTGTCAGAGAGATTGATGCATTAGGTGGATATTCGGGAATTGTTACGGATAAAACCATGATACAGTTCCGCATGCTCAACCGTTCTAAAGGTCCAGCCATGTGGAGCCCCCGCGCACAATCAGATAGAATGCTCTTTGCCTTAGAATGGCGAAGAATGCTAGAACAAACTCCGAATCTTGATTTTTGGCAAGATATCGTTACAAAACTATTGATAAAAGATAACCGTGTATATGGTGTAGTTACAGGAATGGGCTTATCCATTCATAGCAAAGCGGTCGTTCTTACTAATGGAACTTTTCTTAACGGCGTTATTCACATTGGTGAAAAACAATTTTCGGGAGGTAGAACAGGCGAAAAATCAGCCACAGGAATTACAGAACAGTTAGTTGAGCTAGGGTTTGAAGCAGGGCGCATGAAAACAGGAACACCGCCCCGCATAGATGGACGCACTATTAACTACGCAGCCACAGAAATACAAGAAGGCGATGATCCTCCAGGTAAATTTTCATTCTTAGATACCCCTCCACTTAAAGCTCAAAAACCTTGCTACATTACCTATACAAATCCCGAAGTTCATGAAATTCTCAAAACAGGGTTTGACAAATCCCCAATGTTTCAAGGACGAATAAAAGGCGTAGGTCCAAGATATTGCCCAAGCATAGAAGATAAAATCAACCGCTTTTCAGAAAGAGATAGGCACCAGCTTTTTATTGAACCCGAAGGGTGGAACACTATTGAAGTATATCTAAACGGCTTCTCTTCTTCTCTGCCCGAAGATGTACAGTACAAAGCTCTGCGTAAAATTCCAGGATTAGAAAACGCCAAAATGTTTAGACCAGGGTATGCTATTGAATACGACTACTTTCCCCCCCATCAACTCAAATTGACCTTAGAAACTCATTTGATAGAAAACTTATACTTTGCAGGTCAGATTAACGGTACTACGGGCTATGAAGAAGCGGCTTGCCAAGGCTTAATGGCAGGTATCAACGCTGCGCTCAAAATTCAAGAAAAAGAACCTCTTATTCTTAAACGTTCTGAAGCTTACATTGGTGTGCTAATTGACGATTTAGTCAATAAAGGCACAGAGGAACCTTATCGCATGTTTACCAGCCGAGCAGAGTACAGAATTTTACTTCGCCAAGATAATGCAGATATTCGTTTAACGCCCATAGGTTACAAAATTGGCTTAGCTTCCCAAGAAAGAATGGAACGCACGCAGCGTAAGATTGCTCAAACTAATCAAATTATTGAATACTTCAAAACCCACAATGCTTCACCTGAAGAGGTCAATACTTGGATAACTCAATACAACACTACCCCAATTGAGCATAAAACAAAATGGTTCCAGCTTATCAATAGACCTCAATTAGATATTAAGCAATGTATGCAGCATGATTCCTCTCTACGAAGCTTTTTATCTGCATTTGACCCCGAAGCTGTAGAGCAAGCAGAAATTGCTATGAAATATGAAGCTTACATCATAAAAGAAAAAGAGCTTGCCGATAAAATTAACCATTTAGAGTATGTTGCAATTCCTGCCAATTTTGATTACAGAAAAGTAACTGCACTTTCTAATGAAGCCAAAGAAAAGCTTCTTAAAATACGCCCTCAAAATTTAGGACAAGCTAGCCGTATCAGTGGGGTTAGTCCATCGGATATAGCTATTCTAATGGCATTTATAGGAAGGTAGGAAACACAAATTTGTTGTAAAACAATGGTTAAAAAATACTCTTAATCTAAAAGGTTGATATTGAGAAAAAATCATACGTTATAGCAACGCAGTTTTTATGGTTTTAAGAATTACAGAATATGGGCTTTTTTTTCTCATAGCAGTAATTATCCGTTTAATTTTATTCGGCTTAAATTATGATGTTTTTACCTCTCCACCTACGGCTACTGACAGCTTTGGCTATTATCAAAGAGCCATCAACCTAACTTTGTATCACACTTATACTTTTCCTGAAAAAGACAACGAGGTTGCCTTTTGGACACCTGGCTACCCTTTTTTAATGTTCATTGTCTTCAAGGTCTTTGGTATACGCATAAGTGTTTTACTTCTTGTTCAAATTTTAATGGGTAGCGCAAGTTTAACCTTGCTATATCTGTGGATACAAAAATACACTGATACTTACCCGTGTTTCAAGTTTTTTCTGCTACTCTTTCCTGACTTTATCCTGTATGATATGCAAATTTTAACGCAATGTTTATTTAATACTATGTTATTGGTTACCGTATATTTAATTCATACTCAAAAATGGATAAACTATCCTTACGCAATAGTAGCAGGGTTAAGCTTGGGCTACACTATTTTGATTAAATCCGTAGCAACCTTTATTTTGGTTGTATTTGCCATATATGTGATAGCGTATCATAGAAAACATGCTTCGAAAGGTATCTTACTAATAGCTACAGCCATTTTAAGTGTGCTGCCTTGGAGTTTGCGTAATTATACATTGTTAGATAAATTTGTTTGGGTTCATACTAATACACAATGGAACTTTTACTTAGGTAATCATCAACAAAGTAAAGGAGCTTATGGAGGTAAGAGTTCATATTTATATGATCATACTTTTTTAGAGGGATATACAGAATTAGAACGTGAGCAAGTGTGCCGAGCACGCGCATGGACATTTATTAAAAAACATCCTTTATTAGCATTTAGAAATAATTTATTAAAAATTAGCAGAACATTTAGTCCGCGCGGAGCTTGGGTTTTATACCAAACAGGATATTCAAAAACAGGTAGAGATTTTGCCCCTTATCCGATTACCCCAAGCAGTAGATTTTGGCAGTGGTACAGCTTGCCTTTTTTGTTTTTTGTGCAAGTCTTTGGACTTTTAGGAGTTTATTTGGGCATAAAAGACTTAAAAAAACACTTTTGGGCAGTAGTTATCTTTTTAGCTTTCTTAGCTACTTTTTTTGTTTTTCTTACAGGAACAAATTATGTTTACTTGGCTTTACCATATTTAGTTTACTTAGCCGCTGTGGGACTCTCTTTCGCTCATCAACACAGGATAAAATTATCTATAATTTCTATTTTGCTGATAATCAACTGGGCATTTCAGTATTATTCACAGATATAAGTTAGTACTTTTTTTGTATATTTGTATACATGCTTGAAAAGCAAAATATATGATATTCAAAATGAAAATTTTGATGTTCTTGCTTGTTGTACTTTTTACGGTACGATTATTGGCACAGCAAGCAGATTTTTCAGGCGAGTGGGTTGGTAAATTGTACCAAGAAGCAGGGGGAGTAAGTCCTGAATATAATTTTCAAATAAGTCTAATTCAACAAGGAAACCGTGTAAAAGGAGCTACTTATATAGAACTGCCTAATATGAAAGATGTTTTTGCTACCATCAAGCTGCGAGGAACGGTAAAAGATAATCAGTTATTTTTTGAGGAGTACGAAATTATGAAGGAAAAGGCTTTGCCCAATACGCAGTATTGCTTGAAAAAAGGCACTTTAACCTTATCTTTAGAGAATGATAAATGGCAGCTCAAAGGTCCTTGGACAGGATATTCAAGCTTTGGACCCTGCAAACCTGGTACAATCATAGTTTTTAAACCTTACGTAAAACCACCTGAACCTGTAGCAGTAGAACCTAAAAAAGAACAGCCCAAAGAAGAAAAAGCTAAGGAAGCTCCTAAGCCAATAGCTCAAAGCATACCAAAAGATACTTTGGTAGACATTCCTATGGACATTAAAAAAGGACAAAAGATTATTTTAAACCACGTTTATTTCAAGCCCAGCAGTTGGGAGCTTTTACCTAACTCTTATCCTGAATTAGAAAAAGTGTACCATTATCTTAGAGCTAATCCAAGTTTGACTATACAGATACAGGGACACACAGACATTGGCAGTACACCAGATTACAATCAAAGATTGTCAGAAAACCGAGCTAAAGCTGTAGCAGATTGGCTAATTAAAAAAGGAATAAAAGCAGAGCGTATCTCTTACAAAGGTTTTGGAAATACCAAACCCATAGCAGATAACAATACTCCCGAAGGCAGGGCTAAAAATAGGCGAATCGAATTTGAAGTTGTTCAAGAGTAGCTGTAAAATCTTTACTGAACATGCAAAAATATCTTGATTGAAGTTGATTTGATATTTTATGCTACTGTTAGGTAAGATCATTAAAATTTTGAAACAAAACTGTCAAAAAGTGTCAAACGGTTCAATTTTTTTAGTATATTTGTTTGTACATTCAAAGAATTTATGAAAAGGGTACTTATTTTTTCACTATGTAGTATTTTGTTTGGGCATCATATTTTTGCTCAAACCAAATGTAGAGTACAAAATGTACTTTTCCAGGGAACAAGTGAAGCGGTTCACGAACCTGTACCTCCTAAAAGAACCTGCGGTACTATGGAGTTGCATCGCCATTTGCTCAAAAATGATCCTGAATATGCTAAAAATATAGAACGCATAGAAAGGTATACCCAAGAATACATAAAAAATGCAGAAAACTTCAAAAGTAGCAGTATTATCACTATTCCTGTGGTTTTTCATGTTGTGTATGAAAATGCTACAGAAAATATATCAAACACTAGGATTATGGAGCAGTTAGATGTATTGAATCAAGACTTTAGTAAGACAAATTCGGATGCAGGTTTAGTTCCGACTGCGTTTAAGTCTTTACATGTGGACACTGAAATACGTTTTTGTTTAGCCACTAAGGATCCGAATGGCAATCCAACCACAGGTATTACTCGCACACCTACTACTAAAAGCTCATTCAGTATAACCTCTAACGACGTAAAGTACAGCTCCACTGGGGGTAAAGACGCATGGAATACTCAAAAATACCTCAATATATGGATTTGTGATTTAGGTTCAAGTTTATTAGGGTATGCCCAATTTCCAGGTGGGGATCCTGCTACCGATGGGGTAGTTTTGAACTATCGTTTTGTAGGTAAAACAGGTGCTGTAGCCCCATATAACAAAGGGCGTACAGGTACTCATGAAGTAGGACATTACTTGAACTTACGCCATATTTGGGGTGATGACTCAGGCTGTTCGCCAGACGACTTTGTTGCTGACACTCCAACTCAAGATGAAGAAAGTAGTGGATGTCCAACTTTTCCTCTTACTGATGCTTGCCAACCTTCCAGCCCAGGAATTATGTTTATGAACTACATGGACTACACGGATGATGCTTGCATGTACATGTTCACCGCAGGGCAGAAAGCAAGAATGCGAGCAGCTTTGACAGGACCCAGAGCATCTTTAACCACTTCAAGCGCTACGAATTGTTCAGGAAGTAGCGGTGGAGGACCTACTACTTGTGATACTTTGCTTTACCCTTTTCCAGGTACACCAGCATTGTACAAACTGGTGGGTTCAGGTAATTGGGGGTATGTTAGTGGAATGAACTCATACAAAGACCGATCAAAAGCTAATTATTTTTCAGACCATCCCTCTGCATTAAACCAAGTTAAAGGGATTATTTTTAAGTTTGTAAGAGGACATTATACTAACCCTAATAACAAAATCAATGTAAGACTTTGGAATGAAAGCGGAGGAAAACCTGCAAGCACACCTTTAATTTCTGTACCGTTAAATATGTCTGTTATTGGTTCGCATGTTTCTTCGGGGCAATATACAGTAGTTAATTTTACTTCCGCGATAAGCGTAGGAAGTACTTTCTATGCGGGTTTTTCGTTTGAAATGTCAGGAAGTAATTATGCATATCCTTCGGATACTGTGGCAGTCTTGAGCAACTCTGATGGGGATACTAATCCAGGCATTGCTTGGGAACAGTTTAATGACGGCGACTGGTACCCCTTCTCCAGCTCTTCCTCTTGGGATATGAATCTCGCTCTTGCGATTATGCCTATTGCTTGCCCTGCATCTATTCATATTGAAGACAAACTAATAGATAACAGTTTCAATTTACAAGTGTTTCCAAATCCTAGTAATGGAACATTTGAAGTTGTGTATCCTATATTTAGCAACTGTGTAGTGGTTACTGTACATAACATACTTGGACAAGAGGTATTTAAAGAAGTTGTTACCCAAAGTCAGGATAAGCTTTATCAAAAGCAGTTTAATTTTAACTACCAAGCAAAGGGGTTGTACGTAGTGCGGGTAACAGACGGTAATTTTACAGCTGTAAAAAAAATTCAAGTTCATTGAAAATCAGTTATTTATTGATGGGCTAGTCGCTAACTCAAAGTGGCTGTTCTTTCCAAAAGTTTTGGTAATTTCTGTATAATCTATTAAATTGCTACTATGAATTTAACCCTAACACAAAAGTGGGACCTGTTACTTGGTACAGTCCAAGAAGACTTGCAAGACGATTGGAAGCACATAGATGAATGTATCAGCTTTTTGTATGGCAAATCTAAAAATGACAATAATTCATGCGACGAAGAGGGACAAAAAAATCAAGAATATCAATCAAACGATGGTCAAAAGGAAGTACAACAAACTTCTAAAAAACAAACTAAAAAGCGAGAAAAGTTTAAAGGAGCATCGGGTATTAACAAATGGTTAGGCGATGTACGCACATATTTTAACCATGAACTGGTTCAAGTTATGCAGCAAGACGCTATAGAAAAATTCGGTATAGAAAAGATTCTGCTTAGCGATCCCAAAGTTATTGAAAACATTGAACCTGATATCAACCTCGTTTCAATTCTTGTAAAATTGAGTAAAAGTTTATCCAAAGAGAAAAAAGAATCTGCTCGAGCCATAGTTGAGAAAATAGTGCAAGAATTGATTAAGAGGTTACACCAGCATACAGAAAATGCCATAAGAGGTGCAATTAACAAAAGTATAGTTACTTTACGACCAAGGCATAACGAAATAAATTGGCACAGAACCATTCGTGCTAATCTCAAGCATTATCAGCATGAATACAATACTATTATTCCTGAAAAACGTTACGGTTTTGGGCATAAAAGGCATGGGTTGAAGCATCTATTTTTATGTATAGACCGAAGCGGTTCTATGTCAAATTCAGTAGTTTATTCTTCTATTTTTGCTTGTGTAATGGCTTCTATTCCAACTCTCAAAACTCATTTGATTATTTTTGACACAGAAATTGTAGACCTGACAGATGAGCTTGATGACCCCGTTGAACTTTTATTTGGGATAGATGTAGGTGGAGGTACAGACATCAATCGTGCGTTAGCTTACTGTGAAGGAAAGATTGTTAGACCCGAAGATACAGTACTAGTACTTGTCAGCGATTTGTATGAAGGAGGGGATTCTAAAGAAATGCTTAGCCGCTGTCAGGCATTAGTACAAAACAATGTTAAACTTATTACTTTGTTAGCGTTAGATGATGAAGGTGCGCCCAGCTATGACCGTTATCATGCAGAATATTTACAATCCTTAGGCATCCCTTGTTTTGCTTGTACACCTGATTTGTTTCCCGATATGATGGCTGCTGCCATTACAGGTGGAACAGAAAGTGTACATGCTTGGGCTAAAGACAATATTTTTCAACCCAAAGAGAACTAAAATATGAGTCAAAAATCATCTTTTAGCAAAGTTAGTGAACTATTTTATGCATATCCACAGGAGAGCTTAGCAGTTTTAGAAAAAAAGGCAGAAACTATACGAATAGGTATTCCGAAAGAAATTGCACCGCAAGAGCGAAGAGTTATTCTTTCACCTGAATCGGTAGGTATTTTAGTAAATAATGGCTATGAGGTATATGTTGAAAGTGGTGCAGGAAAGTATTCCCATTTTAGTGATAGAGAATACACTGAACGAGGAGCAAGACTTTGCTTTTCACATCAAGAAGTGTATCAAAAAGCAGATATTGTTCTCAAGCTAGCACCTCTAACAGTAGAAGAAGTTAATTTGCTAAAATCTCGTCAAACCATATTATCTGCAATTCATTTAGGGACACTTAAACCTGACATTCTCAAAATAATGATGCAAAAAGGCATCACAGCTATTGGCTATGAGCTTTTACAAGATGAGGAAGGCGAATATCCCATTGTACGCATGATGGGGGAAATAGCAGGATACACTTCTATTATGATAGCGTCTGAGTATTTGAGTAATAAGTATGAGCATGGATTGGGAGTACTGCTAGGGGGGATTACAGGCGTACCAAGAGCAAACGTAGTTATTTTTGGAGCAGGTACAGTAGGAGAATTTGCCGCAAGAGCTGCTTTGGGACTAGGGGCTAATGTCAAAATTTTTGATGAGTCTATCCATAGACTACGAAGGATAGAAAGCTTATTGGGTAATCATATTTTTACGGCTACTACGCAAGTCCATTATATTTTAGATGCACTTAAACGTGCAGATGTGGCAATTGGGGCTATCGGCAGGTTTCAACGCAAAAACAGGGGCTTTTTAATTATGGAAGATTGGGTAAGCCAAATGCCCCAAGGCTCTGTAATTATTGATGTTTCCATTGACCAAGGGGGATGCTTTGAAACCAGCTATGTAACTACTCACGATAATCCTACATTTGTAAAACATGGAGTTATTCATTTTTGTGTTCCGAATATTCCCTCTCGTGTAGCACGCACGGCTACTTATGCTCTAAGTAATGTGATTACCCCTCTAATTCTACGTATTGGCGATGCAGGCGGATTAAAAAACTTTATATGGCAAGAAGAATGGATACGTTCCAGTGTGTACGTATACCAAGGAATTTTGACAAATGAAATTATTGCCCGAAAAATGGGAATGAGCTACAAAGATATTGATTTACTGGTGGCTTCTTCACATATATAGACATTTAGGGCACATTTTAGATTGATTTTTGCATACAAATAACCTTTATTGTGTATTATTGTTGCTTCAAAATGACAGCAGGGTTGAAGGGTATTGTATTTCTTACTCTTTTGACAGTAAAGGCATTTTCGGTAATCTACTTAGCTTATTTAGGTAAATGCAGCAGCAACGCACCTTTTTATGGGATTGCTTGCATGGCCGGAGATACAGAATCATACCTTGCACCCATTGAAAATTATATTGAAGAAGGTTCATACTACTACAAAACTGCCAAAGCAGGTAGAATGCCTTATTATGGATTGATATACTTCCCTTTCAGAGTTTTGTTTTCAAAAACGATAGCTCTGAATATTTTGGTTGTTTTACAGATAGCTGTGGATGCCTTAGCCATGTATTATCTAGCCCTTTTATGTGAAAAAATTTTTGGAAAGAAAGGCTTTGTTTTATTCATTCTGTTAGCCTGTGTAAGCTTAAATGTAACAAGCTACGACTACTATCTGATACCTGAAACTTTTGGAATAGGTTTTAGCTGCATATTCAGTTATCAATACTACATTTATCTGTCTTCAAATAGAACGAAGAAGCAGCTGCTTATAGCAGGCACATTTTTGGGTTTAGCGGTTTTATTCAAACCTTATCTTAGTTTGCTATATGGAATTATAGTAGCAGAGTTGTTCCTTTACTTCATAAGGAAAGATAACTTTGTAGTAAGCATAAAAAAGACAGCTGCGCACGGAATTTTGTTTGTTATCCCACTTTTGATGCTTAATTTACCTTGGACAGTACGGAACTATATTATTTTCAAGCAGTTCATACCTTTTCAGCAAAACATATATGCGGGATACGATTATACAAATGCTAATCTATCGGTAAGAAAGTTTATTCAATCTATTGGAGAAAGCTTTATTTTTTGGGATAAATATAGCGCAGGGTGTTATTTTGAGCCTAGAGAGAACCTTCCATGTGAATATAAAATACCTCAAAGAATTTTGGGTCCTAATCTTACAATTGAAAAAATAGAAAAAGCAAGAGAAGTATATTTACAGTATCAAAAAACACCGAACGATTCTTTGGAGCGCATAGTAGTACAAAAGTTTGATGAACTTACACAAATGTACAAGAAAGATCATCCTGTTTTCAGCACGCTGGGAGTGCCCCTTATGCTGATTAAGAAATTTCTCATTCACAGTGGAAGCTACTATTTGCCCATACGAAAAGACTTTAAGTGTTACAAGAGTTATCAATTTTATCTCAAAATATCACAGTCTTTGTTATACTACCTTTGCTTAACATTCGGTTGGCTGGGTACAATAGTTCTGCTGTATAAGCATAGAGAGTCTTTCATTATATTTACCTTTCCTGTGTTTTTATGTCTGTTATTTCCTGTGTTTTTAAGATTGACGGAGTACAGATATTTTCACATGGCTTATCCTTATTTGTTAGTGGGTTTAGTGCAAATGTTTTTGTTAACAGTGAAATTTTTTGAGAAGGAATTAAACAGAGGTCAAAGGACTAATTTTGCGTGAGGGGCATGGAGCATGCCGTTAGGCAGTGCGAAGCGTTAGCGAAGCACCGAAGCGAAGCGTAGTGCGGAATGCCCCGACCCTTGCGTTAGCAAGGGGCACGCCCAAAAAGAAAGAATATAAAAAGTCATTCAACTTTTAGCCAAAAAAATTAGCTTATACTTACTTTTTCGTTCTTTTTGCAGCAACTGTATTAAGAATGTTGAGATAAGTATCTTTGTTAGCGTGGATGGAATAATACTTTACTACTCTTTCTCGAGCTGCTGTGCCTATTTTTTTTCGTAAATCTGGATTATCCATCAGTAAGGTAAGATAATGTAGCCATTCCTCGTGAGTATCTGCCAAAAAGCCTGAAACACCATGCTCTATTACTCTATGATTGGCATGATCGGGACCTAACTTTTGCGCAACAGTAGGAATCCCAAGTGCCATGTATTGAAGCGCTTTTAAGCCACTTTTTCCATAAACCCAGGGCTCATCAGGTAGAGGATAAAGACCTATATCCATTCGCTGCAAAGTAGGTATCTCTTTGTCCTCACTCCAAGCTAAAGCCTCTATTTCAAGACCCTCCATCTTAAAATTTTCATCGCCCATAACTAATAGCTTGAATGAGTGAGTTTGTTTAAGTTTTTGCAATACTGGGGTAAGCAAGTGAAGATATTTTGCCGTACTATGACTACCACTCCAACCTAAAACAAGTGTTTTTTCATTATTGTAAGGATTGACAGGAATGTATGTATCTGTATTGATAGTAGAAGAAATATCGGTTGTATTGGGGTTGTATTGACGTACAAAACGATCAAGTACAGGAGTGCAAGTAATTACGTGGTCTGCGTGCTTCATAAGTACAATCATCTTTCGTTTTCCTTTCATCCAAGCTATAATTTTGTTTGCAGCACTAGAATGTCCAAGAAATATCAAATCATCAATATCATATACTAGGCTTTTGGCTAGTAGAGCAAATAATCGTTCCATAATAGGGGGTCCAATCGGCGTAACCCAAAGCGTAACAAAAACAATATCGTACTTGCGAATGCGCAGTAAATCTCTAATTCTTTTAAGATAACCTACAATGGTCCAAAAAACTTTTTTGTGTAGATTACCCTTTTTGTAGACAATGTTCCAAAATTTCATAGTCATGAAAGGGGATACAGTAATCTCATAGCCATTTTGTCTAAAATAGTCAAAATACTGTTCATACTTTAATCTTTGTGAAGGCGCTACGCGTTCAGGATAGGGACAAATAACCAGCATTTTTCGAGTTTGCATGTTGCAAATATAGAAAGCTACTTTTTGAAATGGCTTTTGTTAATTATTTTTGTGCTTGTTGAATAAGTACGTATTTTAGTAAGTCTATGAAAAAAGTAAAGTTATTTTTTCTGACACTTTTGCTGCTAAGCAGTAGCTTATCCTTTGGGCAGCAGGCTATCGTTAGGAACAAAAAGTCAGGCGGATATGAATTTACAGTCGTAAAAGACTTAGAAGCTACCGAAGTAAAAAACCAAATGCATACAGGTACATGCTGGAGCTTTTCGGGTATGTCCTTTTTTGAATCAGAAATACTCAGAATAAGCAAGAAGAAGGTAGACTTGTCGGAAATGTTTATAGTGCGCAACGCATATTTAGAAAAAGCAGAGCAGTATGTGCGCATGCACGGTCTTATCAACTTTGGGCAAGGGGGTGCTTTTCATGATGACTTTAACATAATTAAAAAGTACGGTATTGTACCTGAATCTGTTTATTCAGGATTAAAGCCTGGAGAAACTAAGTACGACCATGATGAAATGTATGCTGTTTTATCTGCCATGCTCAAAGCAATTGTTAATCAAAAGGTTTTATCGCCCCATTGGAAGGAAGCTGTCAAAAATACCATAGATGCTTACATGGGAACTCCACCTTCAGAATTTGAATATGAAGGAAAGAAATATACACCCCAATCTTTTGCTCAATCTTTGGGCTTAAACATGGATGATTATGTGGTAATAACTTCTTTTACTCATCGCCCGTTTTATACCAAGTTTCCATTAGAAGTACAAGACAATTGGGCTATGGACGTAGCGTATAACGTGCCCTTAGACGAAATGATGAGAATATTGGAAAACAGTATTATGAATGGCTATACTGTGGCTTGGGCAAGTGATGTATCTGAAAAAGGTTTTTCCTTCAAAAATGGTTTAGCTATTGTTCCCGTAGATGAAAGTCAAATTGAGAAAAAAGGCGAAGACAGCCAATACTTTAACAATGCAGGGGCTACTAAGTCAGGTACTCCATTTGACGCACCTTGCCAAGAAAAAGAAATTACCCAAGAAATGCGCCAAAAGGCTTTTGATAACTACGAAACTACGGATGACCACGGTATGCATATCACGGGTCTTTACAAAGACCAAACAGGTAAAAAATTCTACAAAGTCAAAAATTCTTGGGGAACAAATAATGATAATCAAGGTTATTTCTTTGCTTCCGAAGCTTATATTAAGTACAAAACCACAAACCTCATGGTACATAAAGATGCTATACCTAAAGACATTGCTAAAAAACTGGGCTTGAGGTAAGACTACATGCTTATATTAAAAAGAGGCTCAATATTGAGCCTCTTTTGTTTTTATCCTTCAATCTTGTTTTCTAAACTATGCCAAGCGCCACCGTTGTATACTTGTTTGAAGCCCATAGATTGAAGGATACGCTTTGCCGATGCGCTTCTTATCCCTGATGCACAGCAGGTAATAATAGGTGTATCCCTGCTTAGCTTTTCAGCTTTTTTGCTTAGCTCTTGCAGGGGAATGTTTATACTACCTTGAATATGCCCACTCTTGTACTCCGTTGGCGTGCGCACATCAATAATTTTAGCACCCTGGGCTACTAACTGTGCATAATCAACTTTTGGTCCTATTCCAAGTAATTTTTTCAAAAACCCTAGCATAATTCTTATAGTCTAGCTTGTACGTCTAACCAACTTCCTCCGTTAATACAATCAATTCCGTATTGCTTCAAGAACATAGCTGCTTGACCGCTGCGCATTCCGCTGGCACAGCAAAGCACAATTGGCTTGGGCATGTTTTTAATTTGCTCTACGTGCATAGGTAGCTCGTTTAGAGGAATATTTATGCTACCTGCTACATGTCCTCCCATGTATTCTTGGGGAGTTCTTACATCTATGATGGTACTCATAACTGTATTTTATTTTTCATTTTTCTTTTTCAAAAAGACTAAAAAATAGACCACCCATCAATCCTCCGTACAAGGTACTATTCAAAGGATTGGAGGTAATCATACAAGTTCCTGCGGCACATCCTACGTAGTAGTAATATCCATATCCTGCGGCTAAACCTAAAACCACTCCGATTAAGGTCAGTTTATACTTAAAGACTTTTTTTAACATAGTTTGAATTGATGCACAAAATTCTCTATTTTTCTCTAAAAAAAACGATACAAAGGTTACATTTGGTTATCACTTTTTGAGCAAAAAAATTTGTAAATTTTTGATAAAGATTATTTTTTTGGGCGTGCCCTTGCCCACACTTCGCTTGTGCTTGTGTGGGCAAGGTCGGCGTGCTTCGGGCTACGCTGACGCTTCGGTGCTTCGCTTCGCTACGCACTGGGCTATCGCCCACCCTCCGCATGCCTCACGCAATCAAATCAAATCAAACTTTCAAAAAAAATTGAAAACACTTTACTTACTCAAAAAAGTCTGACACACAAAAACCCCTTTCTTTATGCGTGCAGGGCAGATTTTGACTATCCTTTTCCGTCGATGTCCACCAAAACCACCTAAAACACTACGAAACTCGTAGCATTTTAGCCCACTTTTTGACTTAACTCCTTGACAATCAACAACCGTCGATGTCTTTCGCAATTTTTTACATAACTAACTCAAAATCATCAACTTAACC
>JANWVW010000051.1 GCA_025056095.1 Bacteroidia bacterium | reverse complement strand
GGAGCATGCCGTTAGGCAGTGCGTAGCGCAGCGAAGCACCGAAGCGAAGCGCAGTGCGGAATGCCCCGACCCTTGCGTAGCAAGGGGCACGCCCAAAAAATCAAATTGTTTTCAAACCTAATCAATTTTTGAAAAAATATACACATTCTTTTACTGCTAATAGTCAGTAATCTGGTCAAAAAATATGGCGCAGCTATTTTGCTGCGCTAAACCCATATTTCTGCTGAAAATACGCTAACGAAGTACAAATCGGATAGGTACGTTAATTTTAACTAATACTTTTTTACCGTTTTGTTCTCCAGGCGACCACTTGGGCATCATCTTAATTACTCGTAGGGCTTCTTCATCGCATCCCCCTCCAATGCCTTTTAAAACTTGTGGGTTAGTTACATTTCCTTCTCTATCTACTATGAAGGTAACAATAACTGTACCTTTAATACCTGCTTCTTTTGCCATAGGCGGGTACTTAATGTTTTCTGAAATAAATTTCATCATAGCTGCTTCACCCCCTGGGAATTGGGGCATTTTTTGGATAATCGTATATACAGTATTGTCTACCTCTTCTTGAATAACTTGTTTTTCTTCTTTTTTAGGTTCTTCTACTACTTCATCTACAACGGCGTTGTTGTCCCCTACTTGGGTTTTTTTACCTGCTTCTACATCTTTTTCTATTTCTTCAATAGCTGGGGGTGGGTCATTGACTTCTTCTTTTTTAATTTCAGGAATGGTAAATCGTATAGTGTTTTTAACAGGTGGGGGAGGCTCCACGGGAGGAGGTGGGGGAGGTAACTCTTCGTTTAGAGATGGAGGGGCTTCAAGGTTTACTTCTGTAATTACCATTTGTTTCTTTTCAGGGAGAGAGGCTTTAATAAGTGCTGCAATTTTGGGAGTGAGAAAACCTAAAATAAATATAACTAAGGCAAGGGCAAGCCCTATCATCAAGTTACGGTTGTAATTTCTTCTCAAATCATACGCCCCGTAGGCTTTATTTCTGCCTGTAAAAACAATATCTACCCAGCTTTCTGCAAAAATATCTACCTTGCCTAAGCCTGTGTCTCCCCTAGCAGTTTCTAAATTCATTTTACTTGTACTTGCCATAAACTGTAAGCGTTAGTTATGCAAATATAAGTGTTATTTTCTAAATGAGCAAATCACAATTCTCTTCCACGCCCAATAAACAAACCATCTTCACGATATAGAACTTCAAAAGTCTTATCTTTTGCTGTAAAACCTAATTCGTAACAAACATCTCCATTACTGTAAGTAATCTTGCTTGCCTCTTCTAGTTTAGCCTTAGCATACCGAGCTTTGGCAGTTTCTATGATGTGTTCAGGTACATCAGAAAGTTTGATTTCCTCTTCTGTAAGTAGCCAATGTCCTGTAACTGTAAATTCTGCTTCGTACTCTTTTCCTTCGTGTACGAACTCTGCTTCGTAAATTTTGAAAGGTACTTCCCAAGTCCATATTACTTGGCTAAGATCAACCTCAGGGTAGTAAGACTTGAATTCCCTTAGTATTTCGTTAGGGGGAATTAAAGTTTTCTTTTTTCTTGGCATAACCGTTTTAATTTTGCAGGCTAATATACAAAAGTTTGACAAAATCAATAAACCTACAGGAAAAACGATAAACTTCGTTTAAGCTACTTTTTTGTATTTTAATTTTTTTTGGCGTGCTCTTGTGGCAAAAGTCCATAACGGCGGCGTGCTGCGGGCTATGTGCGGAATGCTACAAACCTTGCGTCAGTAAGCGGCACACCTAAAAAACCAAACCACGTTCATAAATCTAACATAAGTTCAATAATTTGCTTTATGTACAAAATAAACTATTTTTGCGACAAAGTCTATATTTGAAAAAGCTCTATGAAAAAGTTCCTACTGGTATTATTCTTTGTTGTTAGCTCCTGCACTTTTTTAATTGCACAAAAGAAAAAAACAAATACTTCAAATAATGCTGCACCATCCGTTCAGAATTCTGCTACAAGCTCTGTTAAACCTCCCAAAGATAGCGTAGACTATGACATAAGAGTATATGCGAATGCCGTAGCAATGGGAGATTTTTATACTGCAATTACAGCCATTCATTACAAGTATGCGAAAGATAGCAATGTCAAGTGGTTAGACACTCTCTCACGTTTATATTTTACAGGTGGTATGGTACGTCAAGCGGTACTTAGCGCGGAACTCGTAGTTCAAAAGCAGCCGAATAACATAGCTATGTTAGAACTTTTAGCCATGAGTTACTCCAACATGGGCGATAGCAAAGCTGCGTTGGCTAAGTATGAGAAATTATTTGAAATTACTCAAAAACTTTACTATCAATATCAGTGTGCCGTAGAAGAGTACAACCTTGGTCGTGTAGGTGAATGTGAGCAGCGAGTTAAAAGTATTCAAGATAATCCGGCTGCTGAAAAAGAAAAAATAAACATTAACGTAGGACAAAACCAACCACCACAATCTGTACCTATTAAAGCCGCAGCTTTGAACTTATTAGGTGTGCTACAAATGAAAATCAGTAAAAATGAAGAAGCCAAAAAGTCTTTTGAGGAAAGTCTTAAATTAGCCCCAGACTTTGCTCTAGCGAAAGGAAATCTTGAACTGCTTAATAAACCAAAAGATAAAAAGTAAAAAGCATCTCATTCAATCATTATGAAAGCTCCCCAGTAGTATGGCTCTCTGTAATGCTCACGTGTTTGTTTCTGCGCCATTTCAAAGGCTTTTCGTTTAGACATTCCTTTTACAGACCAATTTTGATAAAAATTTTTCATCAAAACTTGAGTAGCTAAATCATTCACTTTCCACAAACTCATAATAATCATTTTTGCCCCAGCTACCTTGAATGCTCGTTGCAGCCCATAAACTCCCTCTCGGCTAGCTTGCCCTAAGCCTGTTTCACAAGCTGATAAAACTACTAACTCCGTACTATCTAACTCCATGTTCATTACCTCGAAAGCAGTTAATTTACCATCCTCTTTGTTTATAGGGCGAATTTCCATTTTATCGTAGTCCGCTACGCCTGCAAATAGTAGCCCTGCGTTTAACATAGCTTGCGTACTGCTTTGATATTGACCTTTTTTGAAATAACCATGAGTAGCAATGTGCAGCACGCGTGGATTCTTAATAGATTTAACTTGCTCCTCAGTAGCTTCATAACTAGTACTCACATAACTATTAGGTATATATAGGCTAAGCTCTGTTACTTCTTTTTCTGCGCCAGGTAGTGGGGCAAGGTTGTCAAACTCCCAATATATTTCAGGTTTCTCATTTCCTTTTGTGTACAAACCTACGAGGTATTTAGGATTGCCAATAAAATAACTTTTTTGATGCTGTGAAGAGCTAATTTTTTCTTGAACAATATCACTGGTTTTGGTTACGTAGATAATTTGTATTTCGTCTAAAACATGCTTCTTTGTTACAGGATTTTGTAGAGTACAAAGGTTAATTTTGTGGTATACCCCATCAGCTGAGAAATAGACTGTTTTTATGCCATTGAGCGCTTTGAGTATAGGTTTCCAATAAGCCAGGTAGCTGTACTCGTCATAAAACTTATGTATGATGCTTCTTTTATAGTTGATATAGTACTCCTTTTCCAAAGAATCCCCATTTTTTAGTACAATCAATTCAGGGTAAGTAGATTTTTTTTTAACTACAAACACTAAATAGTATGTGCGTTGATTTTCAGTTACTCTGCTAACCTCAATAGCAGCTTGGTGATGATTGAGTTTCGATTGAATATCTTTCCACTGCAAAGGTTTGTTATCAACAAAGTTAATTGATAAACTTTGTGTTTTCATGGCAAGTTTCTTTTCTATTTCATTTGCTTTTTGATACAAACTATCTAATTGTATGTTTCTTTTTTTGCGTTCTTGAAGGGTTAAACTCTGACTTTTTACGTACATTTCTCTAGCATTTTTCCATAACAAATACAAATCTTTAAGTTCATTGTCATTGCTTTGCAATATCCGTTGTTTAATTTTTTCCATGCTTTGTAAAATAAGTCCTTTGGTTTGCAAAATCAAGTTATAGCCGTGAGCAGTAACGGCAGGTCGTTGCAAATAAGTTTTTAGCACAAAGCACTGAAAATCATTTATATAATCTGCTATATTCGCTTGTATGTATTGCTCTTTTTCGACTTCAGAAAGGTTTTTGAAATTTTCCTGAATTTCTCTAGATTTGATTTGAGTAACTTCTTCATAGATAAGTTCAGCTTTATCGTACTCTTGTTTTTCGTGGTACATTTTAGCTAAACTATGCCGTATTTTCGTGTAATAAGGGTAAGTATTTCCAAATGTACTACGAATAATATCCACTGATTCTTGAAATAAATTTTCTGCTTCAATGTAACGTTTTTGGTATTGGTAAATTCGAGCTAAATTGTGGCAAAGCACAGGATACAAAAAATTTTCTTTACCAGTTACCGCAACTGTAATTTTCATAGCTTTTTTGAGCATATCTTCTGCCTTGCTGTACTGCTTTTTAGCCGCATATACATTAGCAAGATTAGCACAGGTAGTAGCATATTCAGGATGCTCGCCTAAAATCTTATGCTGAATATCCATAGCTTCCACGTATAAGCTTTCTGCTTGGGTGTATAGTTCTTTGTTATAGTACAAATTTCCTAAATCGTTACAAACTACAGCGTAAGGAACGGTTTCCTTACCTATTGTCATAGAAAGAATTTGCCTTGCCTGCTGAAAAAGTGTTTGACTTTCTTCATAGCGCCCTTGCTCCTGATACAAATCTGCTAAATGTTTGCACAAAAAGGCATATTCTTGGGATGTTTTGCCTAATACCTTTTCAAGAATAAGAAGGCTTTCTTTGAGATATATCTCTGCTTCGGCGTATTTACCTTGCAACTTAAATATTTTTCCTATGTTTTCAAGAGCATAAGCATAATTAGGATTATTCACTCCGTACAGATATAACTTTATCTCTAAAGATTCCTTTGCTAGCTCCTCCGCTTTACTGTATAAACCTTGTGCAGAATAAACTTCACTTAAAAGTTCGCAAATATCGGTATAATTTGAATTTTTTTCACCGTCATTCCCTAATAAAATAGTCCTAGCTAATTCTAATAATTTTTGTGCTTCTAAATAACGAAATTTTGCCACATATACATGTGATAAATTATATATAGATGTAACATATCTCACAGAATTGTGGTAGGATGCAGCCCAAGCACTGTCTTGTTTAGCATACATTTCTGCTTGGTCGTAATCTCCAATATAATAGAAGTTTTCTACTAACCTAGAAAGAATGTTACTATATGTTGTGTCCTTGTACTTAACTTGCTGCTCATAAAAGTGTAGTGCTTTCAGCGCCCAATCTATTGATAGTTCAAATTGAAGTTTTTCTTGGTATTTTACGGCACTGTCATAAGCATTTTGCCAAATTTGAGCAGAACAAAAAACAGCCAAACAAGTTAGATAGGTATAAAACCAAAGTTTCACTTTTCAAAACTACAAAAACTTAATTAGATACAGTAATTTTGCCCTAAATGTGTTATTTTAAAGTAGTCTTTACTCGAACATACCTTTGCTTTGTATGAATTGGATGCCCGTAGCTTTGATAAGTTTTATGGTGTATTTCAATACTTTTGGTCAAAAAGTGTTAGTAGTATTTCCTGAGTCTGAAAAAAATTATTTTTCTTCTCTTGCTCGCACAGATACTTTAATGTGGAGTAAAAAAGTCAAAGAAATTTTAGCACAAAGACAAAATGAAGGTTTTTTAGAATATAGTATAGACAGTACTTTTGTTAGGAACGATACTGTCTTTTTTTATATTTGGACAGGTAAAAAATACGTTTTTTTGCCGTTACAATACCGAGCAGAGTTAGGTAAAAATTTTTCTTCTTATCTTAAAAGCACTTCTAACCCCAAACTGATACAAGCAAATTTAGAAAAACTAATTGCTTTGCATACACAAAAAGGCTATCCCTTTGCAAAATGTAAAGTTGAATATCAACTCCTCTCATCCAAAGAAGCTTACGTGTACCAACCCATAGTTGAGATTGAAAAAGGTAGCAAGCATGTTTTTGATACAGTTTTATGCATAGGAGTTTCAAACAATGCATCTCGTTTAGCACAAAAAATTATAGATATCCATTCCAAAGATGTTTTTAATCAAAAAAAAATAGACAACAGCGTACAACTATTGAATAACAGCCCTTATTTTGAGCAATCTAAAATTAAAGAGATTCGTTTTACTGCTCAAAATACGGTACATTTGAAGTTAGAAACGCAGGTAAAAAAAGCCAGCTATATTGATGGCATATTAGGTATTGCTCCTGCTAACGCCCAGCAAGGTAAAACTCAAATTACAGGTAATCTTAAATTGAATATGGTCAATCCTAATTGGGGGGGAAAAATCCTTTATATCCAATGGGACAAGCTAGCTTCTACTTCGCAAAATTTAGAGGTTAGTTTTAAGCAGCCTTATCTTTTTTACACACCTTTTGATATTCAAACCTATTTGAGTATTCAGAAGCAAGATAGCACTTTTTTGCGCAGAGATATACAAGCTAAAACAAGCTATCGCCTTTCTGCGTTTTGGAGCTTACAAGGGGGCGTTCATAATCGGCATAGTTATAGTACCTTAAAGAATAACTTCAAGCGAGATACACTTGCAGCACCCATTTTACCTAAAACTCAAAACCTACTATTCAACTTTTCCCAAACTTTGTATAACGTTGGTATAAAGTACTTTTCTCTAAATGACCTATATGCGCCCCAAAGAGGTACAGATATGTCTATAGAAATATACGCAGGCTACAAAAATATACGCCAAACACAAGGTATAGATAAAGAAATTTTTGACAAAATCAACAAACGAAGTTTAGTTTATACAATGCAAGCTAAGTGTTGGCAGTATAAGTACCTCAACAAAAGACAAGTAGGCGTATTGGGGCTAAACACAGCTATTTTAATCAATCCTTATCTAACATTTAACGACCTGCACCGATTGGGCGGCTTACGAACTATCAGAGGATTCAATGAATTGAGTTACTTTGCTACGAATTATGCTATCGCTACGGTAGAATATCGTTATTTTTTAGAAAGTCTTTCTTTTGTGAGCATATTTTTAGACTATGCTTGGCTGCAAGAACGTTATCAAGTGGCGACTTTGCGCACAAGAGAAATAATTTTTAACAGTCAAATTAAGTATCAAACCTATCAAGCGATTGAAGAAAAAAATAAATGGAACAATCCCATAGGATTTGGTTTAGGGATGCAGCTGTGGATTGAAAAAGCAGGGCTTCTCTCGTTAGCTATGGCGTTAGGTAAGGATACCAAAATGCCTACTACTTCACTCAATTTTAGACAGCTTAAACTCCATTTCGGACTATTGACTCGGTTTTGAAAGGCTTATTCAATACTGCAAAATTTAATTAAGTTTTTGTTTTTTTGGGCGTGCCCTTGTGGGCATTTCGCTTGCGCTCATGCCCACAAGGTCGGCGTGCTACGGGCTACGCTATCGCTTCGGTGCTTCGCTGCGCTCCGCACCGTGCTAACGCACGCCCTCCGCATGCCTCACGCTATTTTTCTTCTATCAAGATAGTAACTTGACCAACAAGCTATTAATTTTCTTTATCATAACTGCTAAACATACTTTTGTATGAGCTTGGTACAATTTTTTTTGCACTACACAAACCTTTGTGTATTTTTGCACAACTAAGTTTTTCAAGTAGTTATAGAAACACTTTTACTTTTATTGCGTGTAGATTATGAAAATTACTTTTTGGGGCGCTGCTCGCGAAATCACGGGCAGCATGCATCTTATTGAACTTTCAGATGGCTTTAGAATACTTTTAGACTGCGGATTGTACCAAGGTGCAAAAGAAGAGCTATACATCAAAAACAAGTCTTTTCCTTTTGACGCCCGAAGTATAGACGTAGTCATTTTGAGCCACGCCCACGCTGACCATGCAGGTAACATTCCTAACCTAGTCAAGCATGGATTTAGAGGTAAAATAATCTCCACACCTGCTACTTTTGATTTATGTGTCTACATACTTTCCGATAACGCCTACCTCAATGAAAATGATGCAAAAAGAAGACGCGGCAAAAACCTAAAAGCACCTTTACAAACCTTATATTCCCACGAAGATGTAAAAGCAGCGCTAAAATTATTCCATACCGCAAACTATAACAAGTGGTATAGTATTCATCCTAACGTTAAGTTCATGTTTACAGATGCAGGACATATTTTAGGTTCTGCCAGCATAACTTTAGAAGTCAAAGAAAATGGAACTACTACCCGTATAGGCTTTACAGGTGATGTAGGTACAGAAGCGCGTTTAGTTTTACGTGATCCTGTTCCTATGCCCCAAGTGGATTATCTAATCACAGAATCTACTTACGGCGCACGTAGGCACTCCCGCAAAGAAAGTCCAGAAGAAGCACTCTATCGTATATTCAAAGAAACTTGTATAGACAAAAAAGCAAAACTTATTATTCCTGCTTTTAGCTTAGATAGAACCCAAGCTGTAGTCTTTGCTTTTGAAAAGCTTAGTCGCGCAGGAAAATTGGCACACGTTCCTGTGTATGTAGATAGCCCCTTAGCTACTGACTTAACCCAAAATGTATTTATCAAGTATCCCGATTGTTTTGATGATGAAGTCTTAGCTTATTTTAATAACGACGATAATCCTTTTGAATTTGATAAACTTACTTACATTCTTAGCAAAGAGGAGAGCAAACAGCTTAACCGAATACAAGGACCTTGTGTTATCATCAGCGCTTCCGGTATGGCTGAAGGGGGAAGAGTAATTCATCACCTTAAAAACACTTTGAGCAAACCCGAAAATACTATTTTGATCGTGGGTTTTTGTGCAGAAAATACTTTGGGCTACAAAATTCTCAAAAAAGACCCACCTTATATTGAAATTTTCGGAGAAACCATTCCTATCCTCGCCCGTATCGAACAAATAGATGCTTTCTCTGCACACGCCGACCAAACTGAACTACTGCGTTTTATAGAAAATCAAGATAAAACCCTACTGAAAAAAGTTTTTTTAGTGCATGGAGAGTACCAAGAACAGCTTACTTTCAAGGAACTTTTGCATCAGTATAATTTTAGAGATGTAGAAATTCCTGAAAAAGGTCAAGTGTTTGAAATAAACACACTCGGTCATGAAGCCAATTAGTCAAGCACAAGTTCAAAAACTAAAAAAGTTACATTTAAGCAAGTACAGATATTCAGAAAAAGCTTTTTTAGTAGAAGGCGATAAAATAGTTCAAGAAATAGTTAGTGCGGAGTATCCTTATCTCAAAGCTATTTATGTGCTTCAAAGTTACATTCCGAAATATACTTTGCCAGACAACATACCAATATACACTCTTACCGAACTGCAAGCTAAAAAGCTTACTCAATTACAAAATTTTTCAAAAATAATGGCTTTGGTAGGTATGCCCGAACCACCTGTTTTCAATCCTAATCAGAATGCTGTTTTTTTAGAAAGCATCCGCGACCCTGGCAATTTAGGAACTATCCTTCGTATTTGTGATTGGTATAATATACCGCAGCTTTTGCTTACTCCCGATTGCACAGACATATATAACGCAAAGGTATTGCAAGCTAGTATGGGATCTTTTATGCGAGTTGCTTGCATCACTCTAAATGAGCTACCTTCGCATTATGGGCAGGTCTACACAGCGGACTTGGCAGGTTTACCCATTGAAACCGTTCAGTTTAAGCAGCCTTTTATTTTACATATAGGAAATGAAAGCAGAGGTGCTAGCAGAATATTTTCAAGGAGCTTGCGGATTACTATTCCGCGTATAGGTAAGGCTGAGTCTCTCAACGCTGCGGTTGCTACTGCTATTTGCTTAGACCGCATTCGTACTCAACAACAGTAAGTATTATGATATTTTCCTTTGTATTTCTGCAAAGTCAGGATGTTCAATCAGCTTTTTATCTTGAACATTACGGTTCAAAAAGCTGTTAATCTCATCTATATCCAAAGTATGGCTTACTTCTCCAAATTCATTGATTCGAATGTCAAAGTCTTTCAAATCTTTATGAATACGAGCCTTCGTAATATTTTTCAGTTTTTTCGGCATAGTCCAAAACTAAATCCTGAACCATTAACAAACATTTACCCCTCAAAAGTTCCTTCTACAAAATTTAACTCAAAATATATTGCAATATAGTTTCAAAAAATAAATACCTTTGTGTAATGATACATTGGGTAGGATTGAGCAGCATATTTTTTACGGCTATATTCAGCGGTTGGATAGCTTATCACCTGCAAATTAAAAATACGTATTGGATTAGAATTAGCTTGGGATTCAGTGGAGCTTATTTGCTTTCAGTATGTATTTTGCATCTTTTACCTGAAGTTTTTGAGGTTGAGCTAAAATATCTCTCTTTTTTTGTTTTAGGGGGTTTTTTTATCCAATTGATTATTGAATACTTTTCCAAAGGTTTAGAGCACGGACACATTCATGCACATTATAGCCATCAGCAAAATAAAATATACACTATCATGGTAGGGGTATTCCTCCACGGTTTGATTGAAGGTCTACCCCTTTCAGGTACAGGATTCAAAAGCAGCGAAACCCTGCAAAATATGTACCTGGGTATTCTTTTACACCATATTCCGAGTGCATTTGTATTAGTTACTATGCTAAAAAACAGCTATTTCTCTACTCAAAAAATAACTTTCATTTTGATTTTGACTTCATTAAGTGTACCTATGGGAGCTCTTATGGGCAAAATTTTGTTAACGCAAACCATGAGTGTGTATTTCAACTACATTTTAGCTATAGTTGTAGGTGTATTTTTGCACTTATCTACGACCATTTTATTTGAATCAGCCGAACCTGACCATCAATACAGGCTACGCAAGTTTGTAGCAGTATCTTTGGGGATACTTTTAGCATGCTTGATCAGTTTATTGGGATAGAATAAATTAAAATCGTATGATATTTTTGGCATATACTGACAAGTATGTATTAGACCTTCCAGAAGGACACAAATTTCCAATGATAAAGTACGAATTGATTTATGAACAGTTACTTTATGAAGGCATATTCGAACCCAAAAACTTTTTTGAGCCTACTCTTGTCAGCGAAGAAATTATATTAAAAACTCATGACCCTTATTATTGGCACAGATTGAAGAACTTGCAATTAACTCCATTAGAATTTCGCAGGATAGGCTTTCCGCCGTCAGAGAAAATGGTTTTTCGTTGTCGTTCCAGCGCAGGGGCTACTCTACAATGTGCGTATTATGCGTTGGAAAATGGGGCTTCGCTCAACATTGCAGGAGGAACGCATCATGCGTACGCAGACAGAGGAGAGGGCTTTTCTATGCTCAATGATATTGCTATTGCCATCAATGAACTGCGTAGCCGAAAAATTATTCAACGTGCTTTAATTGTAGATTTAGATGTTCATCAAGGTAATGGAACTGCCAAAATTTTTGAAAACATTCCCGAAGTATTCACTTTCTCTATGCATGGCAAAGACAACTACCCGCTTCGTAAAGAGAAGTCCGATTTAGACATAGCTTTGCCCACAGGTACGCAAGATAAAGAGTATTTATCTATTTTAGCCCAAACTCTTCCTGTTTTAATCGCGCAGCAAGACCCTGAAATTATCTTTTATCAAGCAGGTGTGGATATTTTATCTACTGATAAAATTGGTAAATTATCTATTACACAAGAGGGATGCAAACAAAGGGATGAAATTGTATTCAGTACTGCCAAAAAGCACAATTTACCGATTGTGGCTGTCATGGGCGGAGGGTATTCTACTCAAATCAAAGACATTGTCAATGCCCATGTAAATACGTTCAAAGTAGCTCAAAAGTACTACGACTAAGCTTGAAAACAGTTGCACAAAAGGATAATGATTTTATTTTTTGGGCGTGCCCTTGCCCACACTTCGCTTGCGCTTGGGTGGGCAAGGTCGGCGTGCTTCGGGCTACATGCGGAATGCCCCGACCCTTGCGTCAGCAAGGGGCACGCCCAAAAAAATTAAAACTTTCTGATAGAGGGTTTAAATCGGTATTTACTTTCTCTACTTGGATAATTTCCAAAGGAATTTCCCTTTTGTCATCAGATAGGTTTATCCTCTAATTTACTTTGCATTTCTTTGATGATACTATCCAGCTCCTGCATAGTTTGATGTAAATGCTTGAATACTTCTTCTTTTTCAGCTAGAGTATGGCAGTGTTGATAGATCTCAAAAAGTCCTAACACTCTTGCAATTGGTGCGCGTAGTACATGCGCATTATAGTGAGCATATTGACTTAATTGCTGATTTCGCTGCTCAAGCTTTTCAGTACGATCGCGAACCAATTGTTCTAAATTGGTATTGAGCTCTTCAATAGTTTCTTTTTGTTTTTCCAAAACTCTCTTTTTGAGTTCTATTTCATAGTTAGCTTGTTTTAGAAGTCGATTTCTTTTATGAATAATGGACAAAAAAAGAACTGTAATACACAAGGACAGCAAGGATAGGACTAAGATAATTCTTTGAAATTGTATAACTTTTCTTTGTGAAGCTTGTTTTTGTGTGGCTTCTGTTAATTTCATGGTATAGTTGAGATGCTCTAGTCTTTTGGCTATGGATTGCTGCTGTTTTGAGAGTGCAACCTTGAACAAAGAGTCTTTCATTTTGATTGCATTTTTGCTTTCAGCAATGGCATTTAAATAGTGTTGTTGTTTGGTATAAATGTCGGTTAAAAGTGTGTAAAGTTCAACTTGTCTTTCTATTTCTCTATATTTTTGGCTTATCGAAAGTGATTTCAAGGCAAATTCTTTTGCTTGTTCTAAATTATTTTCATTAAAATAGGCGTATGCTAAAGCTTGATATGCCGAAGCGCTGTTTTTGGGATATTCTATTTCAAGACTTAAAGCTTTTTGGGCATACTTTTTAGCGTTTTGATAATCTTTTAGTTCTACGTATAGATGTGCCAAATTAGCAAATAAAAGCTGAGTATTATTATGTTTAGGATATTGACTCAATAATTTCTCTGCTTGTATATAGTAAGATTCACAGCTATCCCATTTTTTTCTACGAAAGTAAGTATTTCCGATATTAAGATATACTGTACCCAAAGCTGAATAATTGTGATTTTGCTTGAATATTTCGGCAGCTTTTTGGTAAAAGTATACCGCTTTTTCAAAACCTTCTTGTATGCCATACAAATTTGCTAAGTTAGTGTAAACAATACCCAGCCCTTCCAGATTTTTTAATTCTTGAAATAATTCTAATGAACGAAAATAATGACTAGCCGCTGAATCCTCATAACCTATGTTCTTGAATGCTACTCCCAAGAAATTTTCCGCCTTAGCTTCATACACCTTGTGCTTGGACTTTTTTGCTAATTCTATACAAAATTTTAATATCTTGATAGTGCTATCTGGAGCTGTGCCAAGGTAGTCGATAGCTATATTAAATAAACTTTTGATTTTTAAGCTATCGTTTGAACCATATTTTTTAGAAACTTCTGCAATTAACTCTTTCACGTTAGCAGGGTTACTTTTATTTTGTGCAAAAAGAGTGTGTCTTAGGTAAAGTGCTGTACATATAATAATAAAAATAACAATTTTAAATCGCATAAGCAGCAATGCAAAGTAATAAAATTATTCAAAATAATTGAACTATTTGCATAAATTTGCGTTTGCAGTAAGTTAGTATGAAAAAATATTTTTTGCCCATTAGCATTGGAATGAGCTTGTGTATTATAGGAATGTTTTCTTGCACAGAGGAAATTCCACCTGAAAAGCTTAGGCTAAAAACTACTGAAAAAGCAGTCATTATTGAGGGCTATATTTCTTATGCGGTCAATGCGGATAGCAACACGGTTAATACACAAGGTCCTTTCGAGGTCAAAGTATCTACGTCTAGTCCATATTTTGAAAAAGTTTCTTTCATAGGTCTTTCAGGCGCTGTCGTATGGATGACAGATAATTTTGGACAAAAAGACTATTTTACCGAAGTAAGCCCAGGGATATACCGTTCTGATAGCATTCAGGCTATACCTGAACGAACTTACACCCTTAACGTAACTTATCAAGGTAAAACTTACTCTGCAAGTTCATATATGCCCACTTATGTGCCTTTGGATAGTGTAACCTATAAATACGTTCCTGGAATCAATTTTTTACCTGCTGGCTATTATGCTACTATATACGGCGTAGATCCCCCAGGAGGGAACAACTACTATCGGTTACGAGTATTCAAACGAACTACGGACAAACTTACAGGCAAGCGCATAGATTCTCTCTTCAATGGTGCTTTTGATTATCAGGGCGGTATTGCAGAAGACAAGTTTTTTGATGGCAATTTCATTGACTTTCAATTGCCTTATCCAGGTAAAATAGGTGATACCATTCGCTTTGAGTTATGTTCTATTGATAGGGGTAGTTATGAGTACTATCTATCGTTAGGACAAGCTATTGCTAATGGAGGTTCAGGTGGACCTTTTTCACCCCCTCCTGCTAATCCTAAAACTAATTTTAATAATGGTGCTTACGGATATTTTTCCGCAGAAAGCTATTCTAGAAGGTGGCTGATTATAAAATAATCAAGCTTTACAGGATTTCGTAGATTAAGTTTCTTTTTGGGCGTGCCCCTTGCTGCGCAAGGGTCGGGGCATTCCGCACTGCGCTTCGCTTCGGTACTTCCCTGCGCTTC
>JANWVW010000050.1:7462-14763 GCA_025056095.1 Bacteroidia bacterium | reverse complement strand
TTTTTTGGGCGTGCCCTTGCCCATACTTCGCTTGCGCTTGTATGGGCAAGGTCGGCGTGCTTCGGGCTACGCTGACGCTTCGGTGCTGCGCTGCGCTCCGCACCGTGCTAACGCACGCCCTTCGCATGCCTCACGCAATAGATCTCTGAAAAATCCACTCCTCTGTAATTTATATTAAGTCTAATGTGAGTTTTACATGTAAGTAATTGAACATAAAAGATGTATATATTAAAAATTAAGTTGTTGTGTTTTTATTTTATAGGGAGTTATTGAAAACTGAATAAAATAAAAAATATGTCCATTGGCTTATCTGAATAAGCCATGAATTGTGTGTAAAAATACATACTATTACCTTAAATACCTTTATGACTTTTTATGCGTAGATTGTTACAAACAGACAGTTTTTTGCTGTCAAATTCCTTCTGATGCTTTACGGTTACGAATACAGAGATAATATACAAGAATGGTCATGTGTCTTAATACTCTTGTATCAACTGTATAAACCATTCATAATTGCATGTATTCGGAAAGCAGAAATGCAATACTCCATTTCTGATTACACACTCGTAGTAGTATTTGAAATTTCTGTGTCCGTAGTATCTACAATGATATATCGCCAGTGTGGTGATGATTTCACTGTGCGTTAAACGCGGTTTTTTTTACTCTGATTATTTTGCATATTCGTGCTTTGTAAAGTGTGAGTAGCGCTATATACATCTAAATCTTTACAAGAATCGTCGGCTTCCATAAAAGCCCGGTGATAACAATTTTGTTTATTATCATAAGAGCAATTTTATTGTTCTTTTTTATTTATCCAAATCTTATCTCATTTTATTGCTATTTATACTCCCAAAACTTTTTTACAATCCAAAACTCAACGTTAATATAATAAATCACAAAACCAAAATCCTGTGCTTGAAACACTATTTTTATATTCTCTAAAAACAAATTCGCCAATGGAAAAAGAAACAGGACGCTTGAAAATAGGACCATCAAAACAAAACGTATGAAACTCACCATTTTCACCACAAGGGTCGACATTGGCAGGTAAATCCTTGATAAAACTTTTATCAATGATTCTGCCTAAAAAGCTTGTATCCATTACGCTTGTATTGATACAAACTACAATTGCCTTGAATCCTAGTTCAATAAATTGTTCAATAAGATAGGTCGTATTTTTTTGCCATAATGGAAAAATGGCTTTTATATTTAGTGGATTAAGTTGTGATTCCCTATATTTTCTAATGTCTTCCAAAAAAATGTCCCCAAAGGCTGCATACTCAAAGCCATTGAATTTTAGTTCCATTATTCTTTGACGCATTCGTGCTTCATATTCAGCATTAGTTGCATTTTGAGATAGTGAAATAAAGCCGTACGGAATATCTATGCAATTCAATTGCTTTCGGAGTAGCTCTACTCTTATGCCGTGCATACTTACTCGGTTGTAGTCAGTATTTATAGAAGTAAGTAGGTATTCAACGCTGTATCTTTTATCTTGCAACAGGTAGTACAGTGCTAAAGCCGAATCCTTTCCACTACTCCAATTAAAAAAAGTTTTATACATGAACTTTTTTTAGATCGCTCATTTTCGCATAGTAAGATTGATAGTGGTTTTTGAGTTCAACAAAAATAGAAGGATGAAATAGACAAGCTAATAATTCTATGCCTTCAATCAACCGAGTAGATGGACAGGTAAACAAATCACTATCTACAAAATAGACTTGATCATTCTTGACTGCTTTGAGTGTAGACCAATTTGGTAATTCTTCTAATGCGCTAATTTCATTAGTACTACGTTCAAGGTTAAGTCCGCACGGTGCCACAACTAATATTTCAGGATCGTACATTAATATCTTTTCCCAATCTACTCTAACAGAATAGCCCGAAGGATTTGAGAGCATATCTATTCCTCCTGCTAAAGCAATTTGGTCAGGTACCCAGTGCCCGCAGTTATAGATGGGATTGAGCCATTCTATAAGCATAACTCTGCGAGGTGTTGCACGGTATTTGCGAAGAGTATCTACAATGTCATCTATTCTTTTTTTGAGATAAGCTAACAAGTTATAAGCACGCTCCTCATGACCAAAAGTTTGTCCTATGGTGAGGATATTATCAAATACATCGTTCAAAGATTTAGGCACAAGCGGAACTAGCTGTGGTTTCTTTTTAAGCTTATGAATAGCCTTTTGTACATAAGCAGTGTCAATTTGGCATACTTCGCATACATCTTGCGTGAATATAATATCAGGTTCTATTTGTTGTAACAGGGCTTCATCTATGTAGTACAAGCTTTTTCCCATTGTTTTGTACGAAGAAACTATATTATCAATTTCTTCGCTGCTAAAATTATTTCCTTCTAATAGCGAGCGCACTACTTTTGGTTTATCGGAACGGCATTCAAATGTTACTCCGTAAAGATACTCATCTAAGCCCAGCCGATAGATAATTTCTGTGGCCGCAGGTAGAAAAGATAACGCTTTCATAATGTTAAAAAACTATCCGAGGTCTAATTTACTAACTTTGAAGCACAGAAAAAATTACAGAGAACCTGCTCAAAAGACAAGTTTGCAGAAATTAAACCTTAATCAATTTTTGGTATTCTTCGGCGCTCAGTAAATTTTCTAACTCTTGGGGATTAGCAATTTCTATTTTTATCAGCCAGCCCTCATCGTAAGGACTTCGGTTTATTTTTTCAGGGGCATCATTGATGGAAGTATTAACCTCAATCACTTTGCCACTTACGGGACTAAATAAGTCTGAAACTACTTTTACAGTTTCAATAGAACCAAAAACTTCGTTTTGAGCAATTGTTTTGCCAAGAACGGGGATATCTACATATACTATATCGCCCAATTCTTTTTGTGCAAAATCGGTGATACCTACAATACCAATATTGCCTTCTACACGAATCCATTCGTGTTCAGAGGTATATTTTAAGTCGCTTGGAAAGTTCATGGCTTCAAATCTACGCAAAGAATGAAATCTGACAAAATTTGAAATTCTAAAAGTGCAATGAATTAAATAGAGTTTTTTCTGTTCAAAGAGGGGTTGAAGTTTTATTTATTTTTTGGGCGTGCCCCTTGCTGCGCAAGGGTCGGGGCATTCCGCACTGCGCTTCGCTTCGGTACTTCGCTAACGCTTCGTACTGCCTAACGGCATGCTCCATGCCCCTCACGCAGATGACCTGTGCAATCATGTCTTTACCTTGTTTAAGCTTGAAGTACAACTACTTACAAACTAAAACCGTGCATAACACACAGAGAAACGATTATTTCAGAGATCCCTTGCGTGAGGCATGCGAAGGGTGGGCGTTAGCCCAGTGCGGAGCGAAGCGTAGCACCGAAGCGTTAGCGTAGCCCGTAGCACGCCGACCTTGTGGGCAAAAGCCCACAAGGGCACGCCCAAAAAAGACATAATCAACCCTTGGCATAACTCAATCTATTTTTGTTATATTCGCATAGTATTTAATCAACTATGAACAGTGCCACTATCAAACCTATCAACATTGACATACAATCCTGCAAAACTATACCTGACTTATTTGAAAACCTGTTCAAACACATACCCCCACACGAAGATATGCTCTACTACAAAGCAGAAGGTAAATATCAATCTATTGACTATCAAACTTTTCAGGAAAAATTCCACGCCATTGGTATATGGATGCAGCAACAAGGCATAAAAAAAGGCACTACTGTGGGCATCATCATGGAAAACTCACCTTATTATACCATGATTGACACAGCTATTCAGTACTTGGGCGCTATTAACGTGAGCATATACACTACACTCAACCCTGAGGGAATAGAACATATCATCAAAGATGCAGAAATAGAGATTATTTTTATCGGAACTCCCTTTTTGTACAAAAGAGTAAAAAGTGTAGCCCCAAACTTAAAAAAATACATTACTTTGTTTGATGCCCCCGAAGAAGAAAATGTTATTTCTCTCAACACAATCTTTGCCCAAGCAAACACTTATACACAAGCAGATAAAGAGCGCTTCCTGCAAGCTAAAAATGAAATTGACGAAGAGGATTTAAGTACGCTAATTTATACCTCTGGTACAACGGGCGTTCCAAAAGGGGTCATGCTTACGCACAAGAACATTGTTTCTAATACTCGGTCTTGCATGCAGTTTCTACCTATAATTGATAACCGAGATGTGTTTTTATCTTTTTTAGCATTAGCCCATTCGTACGAACGTACCGTGGGATATTATTTAGCTTATGCCAAAGGAGCAAAAGTAGCTTATGCAGAAAGTATTGAAGCCTTAGCCCGCAATATGATGGAAGTCCGCCCGACTATTATGCTCTGCGTACCTCGCTTACTAGAAAAAGTATATGACCGGGTAATGAGCACCGTAGAAAATCAAAGTAAGATTAAACAGCGAATTTTTCAATGGGCTATACGAATAGGCGAAAAGCGGCGAAAAAGGCATGAAAATCAAGAACCTATTCCCATAGGTTTGTCTATCAAATATAATTTAGCAAGGCGATTAGTATTCAAAAAAATTATTCAGCGGACAGGAGGAAGAATACGTTTCTTTGTAGTAGGGGGAGGTGCTATGCAACAACAAGTAGGCGAATTCTTCGCAAATATGGGCATACCTGCTATGGAAGGCTACGGATTAACTGAAACTTCCCCCGTGGTATCCGTCAATCCCCTAGAAAGACAAGTCTACGGAACTATTGGGCGTATTTTGCCTGGCGTAAGAGTAGCCATTCAAAACCCAGAAACCAAAGAAATTTACATAGAAGCAGGTTTTGAAGATTATGACAAAAAAATCAATTCTCCCGAAGGGGAAATATTAGTCAAAGGGGATAATGTCATGAAAGGATATTGGAAACTTCCCGAAGAAACCGCAAAAGTGATTGATGAGCAAGGTTGGTTCCATACCCAAGATATAGGAATGTTTGTCAACGGTAGTCTTAAAATTACCGACCGTCTTAAAAATATGCTCAAAACTGCAATGGGCAAAAACATTTATCCTACTCCTATTGAAAATACTTATCTCTTATCTCGTTATATCGCACAAATATTCATCATCGGCGATAAACGCGAATACCTCACTGCTTTGATTGTACCTGAACAAGAGCATCTAAAAGCTAAATTCAACCTTCCCGATGACTTTTTTAATCAAGACAATCCTATCATTGAGGATAAAGATATCATTGAATTTTATGAAAAAGAACTAGCCCCACTTTCCAAAAAGCTGGCTAAGTACGAAGTAGTCAAAAAATTTACGCTCTTGCGCAAACCTTTCACCATAGAAGGGGGCGAACTGACTACTACCCTCAAAGCCCGAAGAAAGTTCATTGAAGAAAAGTACAAAACGTACATTGAAAACATGTATAAATAAAACTCCACTTTCAGCAAAAAACAATTTTTTGCTCTATAACAAACAATTAAACGTACTTTTGTGATATGGATATTATTGATAGCCTAGCGCACACAGCCGAATATATAAACCAACATAAGCAAGCAGACTTAGAACAAGTAATACATCGTAGCTACCACGAAAATGGTTGGTTTATTCCACATTATGGCTATCAAGCTTGGCGAGCTTGTATGCAGTGGTTAGATAAAGCGGTTTTGTCGCAATTTATGCAAAACTACATTCCTGCTTCTGTTTCTAAACAAATAGGAATTATTGCCGCAGGAAACATTCCTATGGTAGGTTTTCATGATGTTTTAATGGTCATTTTAAGCGGACATAAAGCAATAGTTAAGCTATCGCATCAAGATAAACAGCTTATTCCTTTTTTTGTTCGTACTTGGCAAAATTTGTATCCGGAATATGCAGACAAAGTGGTCTTTGTAGATGATTTTAGACAACTACATTTAGATAAAGTGATTGCCACAGGAAGTAATAACACAGCCCGATATTTTGAATACTATTTTAGAAACATTCCCAACTTGATACGAAAAAACAGATTTTCCATAGCTGTAATAAGAGGAAATGAAACCGAAGAAGTGTTAGAAAAACTATCTTATGACTGTTTTGATTACTTTGGTTTGGGATGTAGAAACATTTCTCATATTTTCCTTCCACAAGGGTATGAACCTATACGATTGTGTCCTTTTTTAGAAAGACATCCGCATAATAAATATCATGACAAATGGCTGAACAACTATACTTACCACAAGGCACTTTTGTTAATGGACTTAAATTATGATTTTTTAGACGGTGGTTTTTTTATTTTACGAGAAATGCAGCCACGCACGCAGCCCCCTGCAGTGATAGGATATTCATTTTATACTTCGGAAACAGACCTACAAAGTCAGATAAATGCTATAAAAGAAAATTTGCAGCTCATTCTGTATCCTGAACATTTTGGTACAGCACAGTATCCTGCTATTGATGATTTTGCAGATAACGTAGATACTATGGCTTTTTTGTTGGCTGATTAAAGCAGCACTTGCTTTGACTGTGTATATTTGTATAAGCAATTCCCATAACTTATGCCACTGAATTCCGTTTTGGCAGTTATTCCTGCAAGGTATGCTTCTACACGTTTTGAAGGAAAGCCATTAGTAAATATTGCAGGAAAAAGCATGATTCAAAGAGTGTATCAACAAGTACAACAAGCCGCAGTGGATACAGTTATAGTAGCCACTGATGATACACGTATTTTTGAGCATGTGCAATCTTGGGGTGGAAATGTGGTCATGACTCAAAAAGGGCATACTAGTGGCACAGATAGATGCGCAGAAGTAGCAAAACACTATACAGAGTACAATTTAGTTCTCAATGTTCAAGGTGATGAGCCATTGATACACCCCGATACCATCAATGCGCTGATAAATATTTTGCAAAATGATGATTGTCAAATTGCTACTGTTTATACTCATTTCAGGGACGTAGAAAGTTTGTGGGCATCTACTACGGCTAAGCTGATAACGGATATACGGAATAAAGTTTTATATTTTAGTCGTAGTGTCATTCCTTATTTGCGAAATGTGCCCCAAGCAGATTGGGCAGCCTGTTATGCTTTTAAGAAGCATGTTGGTATATATGGCTTTAAGCGAGAAGTGTTACTTGCTTTGACGCAGTTGCCAAGTTCAGATTTAGAGCAAGCCGAGTCGTTGGAACAGTTACGTTGGTTAGCGTACGGATATAACATTTATGCGGTATATACTCCGCATGATTCGCTGGGTGTGGATATTCCTGCTGATGTAGAGAAGGTTGTCAAAAAATTAAGTTCTGAAAAAAGTAATTTAATTTAATTTTTTGGGCGTGCCCTTGTGGGCGTTTCGCTTGCGCTCATGCCCACAAGGTCGGCGTGCTACGGGCTACGC